>JBJEWN010000486.1:0-1602 GCA_051885075.1 Bullifex sp. | reverse complement strand
TGTACAATTACGGCAAACAGCCAATTCAGGGAAGGTATATATGGCAAGAACAACAGGAGTTGTATCAAGGGGCATCAGGTGTCCCATCATCAGGGAAGGTGACGACCTTGTCACCATCGTGCGTGACAGCGTCATGGATGCTGTCAGAAAAGAGAACATAAAGGTACACGACAGGGATATTGTCGGTGTGACCGAAGCAGTCGTTGCCAGGGCTCAGGGCAACTACTGCACCTGCGATGATATCGCAGAGGACGTGAAGTCAAAATTCGGGGACAGGACAGTCGGTCTTATTTTCCCGATCCTTTCAAGAAACCGTTTTTCCCTTATTCTGAAGGGTATTGCCAGAGGTGCGAAAAAGATCGTGCTCATGCTGAGCTACCCATCCGATGAAGTGGGAAACCATCTCGTCTCACTCGATAAGGTCGACGAGGAAGGCATCAATCCGTACAGTGACCTGCTCACCGAAGAGGAGTACAGATCACACTTCGGCTACCGGAAGCATGAGTTCACCGGTGTCGATTACGTTGAGTTCTACCGCGAACTCATCACGGCTGAAAACTGTGAGGCCGAGATCATCTTCGCAAACAGCGCAGTCAGGATTCTGGAGTATACAGACAGTGTAATCTGTGCCGACATCCACACAAGGGAGCGGAGCAAGAGACTTCTGAAGAAGGCAGGAGCTTCCATCGTACTCGGTCTTGATGACCTGATGACAGAGAGCATCAATGGCTCAGGCTTCAACAGCGAGTTCGGTCTGCTCGGTTCAAACAAGGCAACGGAAAACACGCTGAAGCTCTTCCCGAGGGATGCCCAGGCATTTGCCGAAAAACTTTCAGCTGCCCTTTCAGAAGCAACAGGAAAGAAGGTTGAGGCACTTGTCTATGGTGACGGTGCATTCAAGGATCCCCAGGGAAAGATCTGGGAACTTGCGGACCCGGTGGTATCACCCGGCTACACATCAGGACTTTCGGGACTTCCCAATGAAGTGAAGCTCAAGTACCTTGCGGACAACGACTTTGCCAATCTGAAAGGCGATGAGCTGAAAGCCGCGATGAAGGACTACATCTCCCACAAGGATGCGGACCTCAAGGGGCAGATGGTAAGTCAGGGTACCACCCCGAGAAAGATCACCGATCTGATCGGTTCCCTCTGCGACCTTACAAGCGGAAGCGGAGACAAGGGCACACCGGTAATATTCATCCAGGGGTACTTCGACACCTACGCTGACGAATGATAATGCAGTCCTGCACACCGTGCAGGGCTGTTTCTTGTTTGCCCTGCATGGACAATAACTTGGTGGTGAAAGTCCACTACGGGAACAGTCAGCTTGAGAGATAGTCAAACCGTTAGCTAAAGGCAAGGGCGTTGCAGTAATGCAGGGTCTGAAGGAAGCCGGAGGCAAAGGTGCGGGCCGATGGACAAGAACCTCATAATAGGCTTACTGAATGGATGAATCTACAAGATAAGACGAAATCCAAGACTGAGTTCAGGAAGTAAATGGGGCGGCTATATGCACTGAAGGTTAATGTTCTTAACAGGGGAGGTCCTGCCGACACCCGAGGCTGCAATATCGCTTATGACGGTGCAGTAACAACGAACGGC
>JBJEWN010000485.1:0-1603 GCA_051885075.1 Bullifex sp. | reverse complement strand
ATCGAAGGCGAGGTTTCAGGCTTCCGTCCATCCACATCAGGACACTGGTACTTCACGCTGAAGGACAGGGACAGTCAGATATCCGCAGTGATGTTCCGTTTTGCCCATACTCAGTCGTCATACATTCCGAAAAACGGAGACAAAGTACTCATCAGGGGCTCCGTTGACGTATATGAGCCAAGAGGAACATATCAGATAATCTGCCAGTCGATCAGAAAATCGGGAGACGGGGATATCCTTCTGGAGCTGGAAAAGAGGAAGGCTTACTACCAGAGTCTTGGTTATTTTGACCTTGAAACAAAGAAACAGATACCGAAGCACCCGTCCAGGGTAGGAATCGTGACAGCTCCGGGCGGAGCTGCGGTTGAGGATATGCTCAACACACTGAAAAAAAGGGCACCATCGCTTGATGTAGTCATCTATCCCTGTCTCGTTCAGGGTGAAAGCGCGGCAGAGGACATAGCGGCACAGATCGATAATGCAAACATGCTCCCGATGTGTGACGTGCTCATCGTCGGACGCGGAGGTGGCTCGAAGGAAGACCTGCTGCCCTTCTCCGATCCCCTTGTGATCGAGGCCATTCACCGCTCGGAGCTTCCGGTAATCTCCGCAGTAGGCCACGAAATCGACTACTCCCTCAGTGATTACGCCGCGGATGCAAGGGCGATAACTCCGACGGAGGGAGCATCCATGGCAAGTGAAGGCATATTCCGTGACAGACAGGAGCTTGGAAACATCACACGCATTCTGTCTTCGGTGATGAAGGAAAAACTGATGGATGCTTCATCGCATCTTGTCAGGAAGGAAGAGCTGGATGCGCTTGTGAATGCGAAGGTAAAAAAATATCAGATTCCCTTCACTGACCACATGAAGCAGATAATCTCATCCCGTTTCTCATCAGCTGCCATGAAGGTTTCCTTCCTGTCAGATTCACTTACACCTGCGCTGAGTGCAAAGGCAGAACGGGAGAGAATGCACCTTGATGCGGTCTCCGCATCGAATGAACGGGATATTGCGCTGAAAGCAGACAGATCCTCATCAATGGTGAAGGAACTGTCCTCTCGAAGCCTTACTCTGATGAACGGAAAGTATTCCGAAGCAAAGGCACGACTTGCTTCTGCCTCTGCAGCCGTTCAGGCACTCTCCCCGCTTGAAGTACTGAAACGCGGTTATGCCATAGCGACGCTTCCGGACGGCAGGGCTGTAAGAAGCAGTGATGAAGTTAAGGCAGGTGACATCCTGTCGGTAAGGTTAATGAAAGGAATTATCAGAACAGAGGTTCTGGAGGAGAAATAACATGAGTTTTGAAACCGATTTGAAAAAACTTGAGGAGCTTACCGAAAAGCTAAGAAGTGAGGATACAGGTCTTGAGGAATCGATCAGGATATATGAAGAAGCGACAAAACTTACGAAGAAGCTGAATTCAACGCTTGAGGATGCAAAGAGAAAAATTGAGGAAGTGTCACGCGACGGTATCGTAACCGAGCGCAGCGAAGAGTGACAGGGAGCGGGATACCCCGCTCCTATCCATTTTATGCTTCCCTGTTTTTCTGAAGTTCCTCTTTCTTACTGAGGAATTCATCCAGATCCAGTCCTGAACGCA
>JBJEWN010000484.1:0-1609 GCA_051885075.1 Bullifex sp. | reverse complement strand
ACTTGAACGTGCCCTCATCATCACGGAAGCAGTGTTCAGCCATATGAGCTACGTGAAAGGAAGCACAGGCACCGCAACTACCGCTGAAGCTGCACTGAAGGGCCGGATGGGTGTCTGTCAGGACTATACGCACATACTTATTTCGCTTCTGAGGAGCGAGGGGTATGCCGCCCGCTATGTATGCGGAATTTACCCCGGGGCAGGCACAAGCCATGCCTGGGCAGAAGTGCTCAGCAACGGGATCTGGATCGGTATCGATCCTGTGAACATGAAACTCAGTGACGATACATACGCAGTCCTTGCACGGGGCGCCGACGGCAGTGACACAGTACTGAACAAAGGCATATTCTTCGGAAACGGCATACAGCATATGGAGTGCACCTGCACTCTGGAGGAACAATGATAAAGGACGTCGTGAATATTTCACTTCCCGTTGATGAAGTATTCAGAATCAGAAAGAACAGAATACAGAACGGAACCGGAAAAAAGAGGTTTTCCCTTGTGACAGGAATACACGGGGATGAGCTTGAAGGACAGTACATTGCCTTCACTCTGGCCAGGTTTCTTACTGAAAACATTCAGAATGTAAACGGAACCGTGGACATCTACCCCGGAGTGAACCCTCTCGGGATAGACTCCGTCACGAGAGGCATTCCTGCCTTTGACCTTGACATGAACAGGATATTTCCCGGCAGGATCGACGGGGACATGAACGAATACGCGGCCTCCCGCCTGATTGAAGACATTGCCGGCAGCGATCTATGCATGGACATACATGCAAGCAACATATTCCTCACGGAAGTTCCCCAGATCAGGATAAACGAAATATCAGCGGAAAAACTGGTACCCATTGCGGAAAAGGCAAATGTCGATCTTATCTGGGTTCACGGGGCTGCCACCGTTCTTGAATCCACACTTGCATATGCACTCAACGACCGTGCCACACCCACGCTGGTGGCAGAGGTAGGGGTCGGAATGAGAATAACGAAGGAATACGGGGATCAGATCACTGCAGGTATAGTGAACCTTCTTGAATCACTGGGAATTTACAGCGGGGACACCATTGACGTACGCCAGCCCGTGATATCCTCTGATCCCGGTGATGTGGTATTCCTCAATGCCCCTTCATCGGGCATATTCATAAAGACTGCTGAACACGGCTCGGTACTCAGGAGAGGGGATGAAGTGGGCATGATAGTAAATCCCCTGACCGGAGAGGTGCTCAGCAGGATCACAAGTCCGGAAAAGGGATGGCTCTTCACGATCAGGGAGTATCCCGTCGTCGATCAGGGCTCCCTGATCGCAAGAATTCTCAAAAAACTACCGGAGGGTCGGAAATGAAAGAAGAAACCATATTTACCCTGCCGTCCCTTTACAGGGATGATTTCAGGATAAAGGCATTTACCTTCGGAGACGGCAGCGATGATGTTGCCGTGGTGGGAGCTATGAGAGGCAATGAATATCAGCAGCTTTATACTGCATCACGACTCATCGCACGGCTTAAGGAACTTGAACTGAAAAACAGGATCGTGAAAGGTCATTCAATCACGGTGATCCCCTCTGCGAATCCTTCCTCTCTGAATACTCAGAAGCGTTTCTGGCCGATTGA
>JBJEWN010000483.1:0-6244 GCA_051885075.1 Bullifex sp. | reverse complement strand
CAATTCATCATCCGCCCTAAAGGGACGCAAGCTTTCTTGCTACTTTATGTAAATCATATTATTGGAACTGTCCAAGAAAAAGCTTCACATATAATCTACATATTTTCATATTATGTCTATATTGACATAAATAAAAAATACGTATTTTATACAGACATGGACAAAATGAAACTCAGAAGAAGGCTTTTCATATCACTCAAATCAGGTATCAGCGGAGTCGTGCTTTTCTTTCTTTACAGGGCCATAAAGGTTCTTTCCCGGGAAGACTCAAGGATCATGGAGGAATTCCTTTCCTGGGAAAACGGACTCTCTGTATCGCTTAAGTGCGGATTTGACGGTCCTGCGCTTTATTTAATAAAGGATGGCAATCATCTGAAGAGAGTCAGAAGTCTTGAAAAATCAGATATCGACATTACATTCAAAAGCATCGATGCGGCATTCCTTGTCCTTACCGGACAAATAGGTATTTCAAGGGCTTATTCCGAGCATCGCTTCATGCTTACGGGAGACATCGGAAAAACAATGAGCCTTGTAAGGGCTATAGACATTACGGAAGCATATCTCTTTCCTTCCATAATGGCCAAAAGAATACTGAAGAGCATTCCTGAAAAGGAAAAGAGCAGTATCACGATCTACAGAAAAGTATTATTCGGAGTCTGACAATATGTATTTTGAATTCTGCAATCCCGGAAAGATTCTTTCCGGACATTATGCACTTGAAAACATCGCATCTGAAATGAGGCTGCTGTCATCCTCAAGGGCCCTTGTTCTTTCTGACAGAATACTTGATGAAATCGGTGCTGTGAGAACACTTACCGATGCACTTACATCAGGAGGAATGAAGGTTGCTGCCACTTTCACAGATATTCCGGCAGACAGTGACATCTCAGTCGTCAACGATATTTCCGCAGTATACAGAAGTGTTAATGCCGACTGCATCATAGCACTCGGAGGAGGCAGTGTGATTGACACGGCAAAGGGAGTCAGGATGCTTATAAGTCAGGGCGGAAACGACATTCTTTCCTGCGTGGGATGTGAGGTACTGCCAAAGGGAAGATCCGTTCCATTTGCGGCCATTCCCACAACCAGCGGAACCGGTTCCGAAGCAACTCAGGTTGCCGTGATAAAGAATAATGAAAAGCATGTGAAAATGGAGTTCATCAGTCAGTTTCTCCTTCCTGATCTTGCCGTTATCGATCCCAGATTCTGCACAAGCATGCCTAAAAAGGTTACTGCCATGACCGGTCTTGATGCCATGACACATGCGATCGAATCTTACTGCTGCCTTCAGAAGAATCCTGTAAGCAGGTGCTATTCACTGACGGCCCTTGAACTCATCAGGGACAATCTGGCAAAGGCAATCACGAACGGTCATGATAAGGAAGTAAGGCTTAACATGGCTAATGCATCACTTCTTGCAGGCAGTGCTTTTTCCAACTCCATGGTTGGTCTTGTTCATGCGATCGGGCATTCCCTCGGAGGTATTGCCCGTGTTCCTCATGGACTGGCCATGGCAATACTCCTCGTTCCGTGCCTGAGATTCAATCTCGAGAAGTGTGCGGATGATTATGCATCCCTTCTTCTTTCAATGGCAGGACCTGAAGCCTACTGTTCTTATACTTCTGAAAAACGTCCTCAGGCATTCATAGATTATGTTTATGGTTTTCTGGCTGAAATAAGTGAGAAGGCAGGAATGAGTCTTCGGCTTTCTTCATATGGTGTTGATGAATCCTGCTTTGATGCCGTTGCATCCCTCTCAGTCAATGACGGTGCGATGATCGTCAACCCCCGGTCCTGTTCAAAGAAGGAAGTTACCGAAATTCTCAGAGAGTGTCTCTGAAAAGTAAGTGTCCCGTGGGCGTATGCGTTTACGGGACTTTGCGCCTTTATGCATATTTCTGCTCACAGTTACTTTAAAACTTTATCCATTGTAAGGAATAAGACTGTAAAAAAACTGCATATCCTATAGGCAATCTTCAATGATTGTGGTATTTTTCCTCTTGCAATGTTAAAACGAAATGAGAATATCAGAAATATAGCCATAATCGCACACGTTGACCATGGTAAAACCACACTGGTTGATGCACTCTTCAGACAGAGCGGTCTTGTCGGTAAGGGAATGGATGTTGAGAGAGTCATGGACTCTGGAGACATTGAAAGGGAAAGAGGCATCACCATCAGTGCCAAAAACTGTGCCATCACATACAATGGTGTGAAAATCAACATCATTGACACTCCGGGACATGCTGACTTCGGCGGTGAGGTTGAGAGAGGCCTCAGCATGGTTGATGGTGTCGTTCTGCTCTGCGATGCTGCGGAAGGACCTCTTCCACAGACCAGATTCGTACTGGAAAAGGCTCTTAACAGAAATCTTCCTGTCATAGTTGTCATAAATAAGATCGACAGGACAGATGCAAGACCGGAAGAAGTCCTGAATGAAGTTTATGACCTGCTTCTGGAGCTCTGTGCCGATGAGAAAATGCTTGAAGTTCCCGTATTCTATGCTAACGGCAGAAAGGGCGTATGCGGTACTTCCCTTGACGATATAAAGGATAACCTTAAACAGCTTCTGGATTGCATTATTTCCTATATACCGGCTCCCTCCTATGATGATCAGGAGCCTTTCCAGATGCTTGTCAGCGATCTTTCCTATTCAGACTTCCTCGGACGTCTTGCAGTAGGTAAGGTGATTAACGGAAGTGCAAGCACCAATGATTCACTTGTATGTCTCAAGGAAGACAGGGAGGAAAGCCTGCGTGTCACACGTCTTCAGGCTTACGATGGTCCTGTATTCAAGGAAGTTCCTTCCATCATGGCAGGTGACATCGTCGTTCTTTCAGGTGTCAGCGATGTTTCAATCGGTGACACCATCTGTACCAAGGAAGAAAAAAAGGCTCTTCCCCGAATAGAAGTTGATGAGCCTACAGTCTCAATGCTCTTCTCAAAGAATATTTCCCCGCTTGCAGGCAGGGATGGGAAAATGGTCACCAGTGCCAAAATCTGGGAGAGGCTTCAGAAAGAAGCACTGAGGAATGTTTCGATCAGAATTGAAAAGAATATGGATGATACCTTTACCGTAAAGGGAAGGGGAGAATTCCAGATGGCAATCATTGTCGAGGAAATGCGGCGTGAAGGCTTTGAGCTCTGCGTCGGAAGACCTCACATAATATTCAAAACCGACAGTGAAGGCAGAAAGACAGAGCCTGTGGAAGTCCTTCTCATTGACTGTCCTGAGGAATCAAGCGGTATTGTCATGGAAAAGCTTGGCAAGCGTAAGGCTGTCATGAGTGATATTACTTATATGGCTGGCAACAGGGTGAAAATCCGTTTTGAGATTCCTTCCCGTGGGCTTATCGGTTACAGGGATGAGTTCCTGACTGATACCAAAGGATTTGGCATCATGAACAGTTATCTCAAAGGCTATGAACCTTACAAAGGTGATTTCCCTGACAGATTCTCCGGATCCCTCGTCTGTGACAGGGCCGGTACTGCGGTTGCATACGGTATCTGGGAGCTTGAGGACAGGGGAAGAATGTTCATTGTACCCGGCGATGAAGTCTATGAAGGGGAAGTAGTGGGCGAGAGAAACCGTGAAGGTGATCTCATGCTTAATCCTACAAGGACCAAGAAACTGACCAACCTCAGGGCTGCCGGTAAGGATGAAGCAGTGGCACTGACTCCCGTAGTGAAGCCTTCACTGGAACAGGCAATTCAGTTCATAAAGGATGATGAGCTTGTTGAGGTCACTCCAACCGCGATAAGGATGTGCAAGAAAATCCTCGATACCCAGAAGAGGAAGATCTTCAATAACCGCGGGGAAATACCTGAATTCCTTCAGTGAGAATATCCTGACAAAGATTGAACCGCTATCTTAATGATAGCGGTTTTTAAATTAATTCATATGCTTTTATTTAAATGATTATGCCTATAGGACAGTGATCACTTCCCATTACGTCAGTCATTATCAGAGCATCCTTTACCCTTTCCATGAAGCGGTCTGATACAACGAAGTAGTCAATACGCCATCCGGTATTCTTCTCCCTTGCCTTAAACTTGTAAGACCACCAGGAATATTTTACTTCATCTGGATGGAGTTTTCTGAAACTGTCGGTGAATCCCCGTGACAGCAGCCTTGAAAAGTCTTCCCTTTCTTCCGGCGTGAATCCGGCATTATGTATGTTTGTCTTCGGGTTTCTGATATCAATTTCCTTATGGGCGACATTGAGGTCCCCGCAGAAGAGTACAGGCTTTGTTTTATCAAGAGAGCACAGATACTCTTCGATGGCCGTATTGAATACACGCCTGTAATCAAGACGTTTAAGTTCATTCTGGCTGTTCGGAATATAAGCGCATACCAGATAGAAATCATCATACTCGGCTGTTATGACTCGTCCTTCATTGTCATGCCCCTCAATACCGATTCCATATGTAACAGTCAGCGGTTCTGCCTTTGAGAAAATGGCTGTTCCGCTGTACCCTTTCTTTTCAGCGTAGTTGTAGTACTGATGATATCCCTTAAGATCAAGGTCAATCTGTCCCGCCTGTATTTTCGTTTCCTGCAGACAGATTATGTCAGGATCCACTTCATTCATGAACTCAAGGAAGTTCTTACCGACAATTGCCCTGAGCCCGTTTACATTCCAGCTTATTATTTTCATATTCCTGATTTTAACACGATACGCTCATTGTTTCTGCACCAGTCTTATTTTTTTTATTTGTCTATTATTGATATTGTACAAACACAACAAAAAATAAATTTAATCAGAGTGATAAAGTATTATATCCATAAATAACCTAATAATAAACTATGTAAAACTATACATATATAATAAAAGAAATATATGTATTATGGTTGTAATTATTTAACTTACGATCTTTTATATATAAAATATAATATGATAATAAAATAATTATTTACGGCTATTATAGTCTTCTTCTACTTTACCTTTCCATTTTTTATGTACTTTACCTGTCATTCTGATACTGCCTATCGCTGCTTCTGCGGCTGAATAACATTCCTGAGTTCCCTTTTTATCAGGTATGTAATCAACAGCATTATCCTTTTCAATTCCCAGGTCATCAGCAGTGCTTACGGCATCAATATTGGCACCCAGGAAAATAAATTCCCATCCGTACTTGGTTTTCTGTCGTTCGATCATGGATCTGACATCTTTCGAAGTATACATTCTGCTGGCGTTTTCCATTCCATCAGTAGTGATTATAAATATCGTGTTCTCAGGAACGTCCTCTTTTCTGGCATATTTATGGATGATAGCTATATGATGAATTGCAGTACCGACAGCATCAAGAAGTGCAGTACTTCCACAGGTAATGTATTCATTTTCAGTTAGTTCAGAAACAGCTACGAGTGGTACTCTGTCATGTATGACAGTCTGTGTTGCATTGAACAGTACAGTAGATACCAGACATTCTCCCTGCATCATGCGCTGTTTTCTGATGAGAGAATTGAAACTCCCTATTGTATCTGCAGTAAGTGAAACCATCGATCCGCTCATATCAAGGATCATAACAATTTCCGTAAGACCTTTTCCCATTTGATGCTCCTTTGATTTTAATATGATTGAAGCATAAATAACAGGATGTTCCTTGTGGTCACTTATTATGCGACATTTTGTTTATCCCAGTAGAGGCTGATCAAAAGAAAAGAGTGCATCATTTATCTCTTCTATGTTATAGACGGATCTTTCAAGAAAAAAACGTATGATGATGTCAAACTTCGAAGAGTGTGAAAGAGCGTATCCGGCTTTCTGAAGCAACTCCTCTGTCTCTTGAGTATCGAGATTCAGGGAAACAGCAAGGGCAACCGCAGTTGTTTTTTTGGGATGATAGTCTTTTTTTGAACGGATTTTTGAAAACAGCTTTCTGTCTAAGTTTGCTTTTTTATAAACATCTACTTCGTTCAGATTCCGTTCCCTAATGATTCTGAATACCATTTCAGAGAAGCTCTCATCAATCTGGAGCAGAACATCTTCTATTGAAATATCATCACTGGGACGGCTTTTCTTTAATGGAAGAGTTCTGAAGCAACTGTCATCATGATGATCTGGAAAGTAATCGCTAATGTGCTGCTTGATGTCATTATATAGTTCATTGCTGATGAGACACATATTTTTATCGAAGATGGCAAGGAACACAGTCATTTCAGAGTGCCTGAGAAATGCCGTTATCTCATCCTTTGCAATACCAATGTCAGATTGTTTGTTATAGTCATAAATACCTGATG
>JBJEWN010000482.1:0-6244 GCA_051885075.1 Bullifex sp. | reverse complement strand
CAGGAATTTTCTTTCCGAGTGGCGTGAGATCGTGGAGCGCGATGTGAATCATCCTTCCATCATTGCCTGGACACCTCTCAATGAAACTTTCCATTTCAGGAATGCACATGCCCACAGACGCCTCCATAAGGAAGCATACGACATCGTCAGATCAATCGATACCACGAGACCCGTTAATGATTCTTCAGGATATATTCACTACGTTACCGATCTCTGGACCGTTCATACCTATGAGCAGGACCCCGTAAAGCTTAAAACTCAGCTGGAGATGAAGGAAGATGGTCCATTCAGGAACTATCCGGAAGAGGAAAGCGGATACAGCGGACAGCCTTATCTTGTTGATGAGTACGGCGGTGTCAAATGGGATCCGGAGACTCAGGGGGATGAGTGGCTTTCCCTTTCACAGAATCTTCAGTCCTGGGGATACGGACAGGCTCCCCGCAAAAGCGCTGAGTACCTGAAGAGGGTGAAGGAGCTTACCGATACAATCCTGTCCATACCTCACATCACCGGATACTGCTATACACAGCTGACTGATGTTGAGCAGGAAAAGAACGGACTTTATTTCTATGACCGAAGTGAGAAGTTCAGTCCGGATGAATATCATGCGATCTTCTCCCGGAAACCTGATGAATATGATCTCTGATTAAGGAAGGCCATCATAAACCGCGTTTATATGCCATGAACGCGGTTTATTCGCCTGAACGGATCATTTTTCAGAATGTGCTCATGCTGCCTGAATGAGTTATAATCTGCTTAAAGTGCCTGAAAAACTGAGATTAAGCGGATTATAGAGGTTGCTATGTTTGTTGGACGTGCTGAAGAGCTGCAGTTGTTTAATAGAATACAGACCGATGATGAGTCACACTTTGTGGCAGTCTATGGTCGCCACCGTATTGGTAAAACAGCCCTGATCAGGGAAGCATTTGACAATACCTTCACATTTCAGCATTCAGGGCTTTCTGACGGTGGACTGAAGGAACAGCTTTTCGCATTCTGTTCTTCACTTAAATCATCAGGGTATTTAATTAAAAGTCGGCCGGAAAACTGGCTTGAGGCATTTGAATGCCTGAAGGATGTCATCAGGAGTTCTCCTGATGGGAAGAAAACGGTTTTCATTGATGAGCTTTCCTGGATGGATACTCCGAGATGCGATCTCATGTCTGCTCTTGAATACTTCTGGAACGGCTTTGCGTCAGCCAGAAAGGATATCATCCTTGTTGTCTGTGCATCGGCTACTTCCTGGATGCTTTCCAAAGTCGTTCATAACAGGGGCGGACTGTACAACAGGCTGACGGAACAGATCAGCCTTCAGCCTTTTACCCTGAAAGAGTGTGAGGAATATGTCAAAGCTGCCGGTCTGGTTCTTACCCGCAGTCAGATTCTCCAATACTATATGATTTTCGGAGGAGTTCCGTTTTACTGGAGCTTCCTGCAGAAGGGATTAAGTCTGTCTCAGAATATTGATAAAGTGCTGTTTTCCGCAAATGCTCCGCTCAGAAAGGAGTTTCAGTATCTTTATGGTTCAATTTTCCGAAATCCTGAGGTATATCTCCGCATTATCAGAACTCTCGGACACAGAAAGTCAGGCATGACCCGGGAAGAGATCATCAGGGATTCCGGAATCAGGAATTCCGGTGACCTTTCCGTGAAGCTTGAAGAACTTGAGAGCTGCGGTTTCATAAGGAAATACCATGCATTCGGACTGAAGACCAAAAATGCACTGTATCAGCTCATTGATAATTTTACCCTGTTTCACTACAGCTTTCTTGAGGATTATCCCACGGACGAATGTTTCTGGTCAGATCAGATCAACACTCCTGCAGTCAATACCTGGATGGGACTGGCCTTTGAAAGAGTATGTCTTGAACATATCAGGCAGATCAAGATAAAGCTCGGTATATCAGGAGTGCATACGGAGGTTAATTCCTGGTCGTGCCGCAGGGATCCTGATAAGGGAATATTCGGTTCCCGGATAGATCTGCTTATCGTAAGAAAGGATCAGATAATAAATCTCTGTGAGATGAAGTATTCAGGTTCAGAGTATTCATTATGACAGGAAATGAGCAACTCGATCAGGAGAAAGGTAAGTGACCTCATTACCGTTACCGGAACGAGGTATGCCATACATCCAACACTGATCACCACATACGGACTGGCTGAGAATAGCTATTCTTCAGATATCCAGGCCGTGATCACACTTGATGACCTGTTCTGCTGATGGGGCTCATAAGTATTGAATATTAAGCTATAATCCGCTTAAAGTGCCTGAAAAACAGAGATTAAGCGGATTATAAGTGTTTTTCATAGCTAAGTAGACAATTAAGTAGACAATTAAGTGGACGATTATATTATTCTGACTTATAATTCAATCATAAAGGGAGGATATCATGTTACCGATCAGCATAGACTTAATCCTTTCCGGTCAGGAAGTTGAATCAAGCAGAATAGAGTATAAGAAGAACTGGAATCCTGCGGAATGCATAAGAACAATCTGTGCGTTTGCCAATGATATGGAGAATCAGGATGGTGGATATATCATAATCGGTGTTGAGGAAAGGAAGGGGAGACCTGTGCTTCCCGTGACAGGAATTGATCCCGATGAAATAGATGACATCGAAAAGGATCTGCTGAACAAATGCCATTTCATTGATCCGTTTTATTTTCCGAGGATAGAGGTGTGTGAGTACCAGGGCAGAAAACTGCTTGTACTATGGGTAACCGCAGGTGAAGAAAGGCCATACCGGGCCAGTAAGGATGTATTCCGGGAGCAGAGCAATAAAGCCTACTATATAAGGCATGGCTCACAGACCATTCAGGCTGATGGAAACATGCTGAAGGAGCTTTATGAAAACTCTGCAAGGAAACCATTCGATGACAGGGAAAATCCCTTTGCCACTATTGAAGATCTGAGTATATCCCTGATGAGGAAGTATCTGCACAGTGTTCAGAGTGCACTTTACGAAATGAGCGCGGATATGGATCCGGCAGTTGTAGCTGAAAACATGAAGCTGCTTTCAGGCCCCCGGGAGTGCAGGCATCCGCGTAATGTTGCACTTCTCATGTTTTCAGACAGGGTAAATGATTTCTTTCCTTATGCAAGAACTGAGGTTGTTATCATGGTTGATCCTTCCGGCTACAATATGACAGAGATGGTCTTCACCGGACCTATCCAGTATCAGCTTTCAGATGCACTTCTGTTCATATCCAACAATGTGATCAGGGAGATGGTAATAAAGGACGATTCTCAGATCGAAACGATACGTGCTTTCAATTATCCTATGCCTGCAATAAAGGAAATTCTGGCAAATGCCATATATCACAGGAGCTATCAGATCGATGAGCCGGTAACTGTGGTATGCATGCCTAACTGGATTGAAATCAGGAGTTTCCCCGGACTTAACAGGTCAATTACAAGGGAAATGATCGACAGGTGTGAAATAAGGTCAATGGGTGAATACCGAAACAGGAGGATAGGAAATTTTCTGAAAGAGCTTCACCTGACTGAAGGACGCAATACAGGTATCCCGCGTGTGATAAGTGCACTTGAAGCAAACGGAAGCGGGAAACCCGTTTTCATTACTGATGACGAAAGGCAGTCGCTTACGGTCAGAATTCCCATACATGAAAGATTCAGGTCCGATATGCACCGTGTTAATCCCGGGAACAGGAAAAACAGGGATGAGCTGAGAAGGACGGTACTGTCGGTACTTGCAGGCGGTCCCAGATCAAGAAGGGAAATAGTCAGCGAGATGGGGTATGCATCATTATCGAAAACACTCTCTGAAGAAATGGATCTGATGATAAAGGAAGGACTTGTTAAGGCAACAGGTAAGGGTAGGGCTTCCAGACTGGCATTAAACAGGAAATAATCAGGAAAGGAGAAACGAATATGGCAAAGAAATGTGAGGACAGGATTGTTGACTATCTGAAGAAAACAATAGAGAAGCAGGGATACTCTTATCTGAAAAGAGCTCCAATGAAGATTTGCAATGAGCTGAAGAAGAAGGGAATACCTTCTGTTCATGCCAATGGGATTTTATACTTTCTTGTGTCTGATGTGGAAGAGAAATCCAAAAGCCTGGATGAACTGAAGACGCAGATAGAGGATAAGCTCTTTCTCAGAGAGCCGCTGTCAGAACAGCTTGCCTATATCTTCTCGGCACTTTATTCAGCAGATAATCTGGCTCAGTGGAAAAATAATGAGAACAAAGGCTTTGAGGATTTCTGTTCAGCATCTCATAAACTTTCTCTGTCATCTTCCGCATACTGGAGAAAGTTTGACGAAGGACCATTTGAGGTCACTATGGATTGCATCTACAAAGTTGGGGATCGTGATAAAGCTTATTCCTGGTTTGAAAATGATCTTAAGGAAAATCCATTCATGACCGTACAAGAGATGGAAGAGGAAATTGAAGGAAAGATACAGTCAGCTCTTGACTCAGATCTGGACGAATACTGTAACAGTGATGACTATTATCCACCGGTTATTGAGGATTATGATTTTTACGACAGTGAAAAAATATTTGGCCGTATCGGGCTTGTGATTACTGAGTGTGAGTTTTCCTCAGACGGCCCATACTGAATAAGTATACAAAATGATCTTTATGCCTTTGCATCTGAATGAGTGCCACATGGTTGCATAATTACTTTGACGGCACATGGGCTTTCCCAGCGGGTTATCATAAAAACAGATTCAACTTTTTATGTACGGCGATAAAAACCTGTGTTACCATAAACCATCTAATAAAAGGAGGAGCTTATGGCAGTCAATACTGGTGCTCTCATCATCGTAATCGGATATCTCCTTGGCATGCTCGTCATCGGCGGTATCGTAGGAAAGCTCAAAATCAAGAGCAGCGAGGACTATATGATCGCTGGCCGCAGAATGGGTATATTCATGGTCGCTTTCTCGCTCTCTGCAAACAATATCGGAGGCGGTTCCACAACGGGACTTGCAGGCAAAGCCTTCGGCGCCTGGGGTATGAGTGCCATCTGGTATGTTCTTGCAGCTTCGATCGCAATGATCCCGCTCGCATTCTTCGCTCCTAAAATCAGGAAGGCTCTCGCTGTCACAATTCCTGAAGTCATCGGAAGAAGATTCGGGAAGGCCAGCAGCGTATTCTCCGCAGTCCTCAACATCATCGCTCTTTTCTGTCTCACCGCATCTCAGGTAGCAGCATCAGGAAGCGTGGTTGCAACACTTACAGGCATACCGATGAACGTCTGTCTCATCATTGCAGGTGTCGTAATCATCCTGTACACCACGCTCGGAGGTATGATAGCCGACCAGATCTCTGACCTTGTCCAGTTCATAATCATATTCCTTGGTCTTGCAATCGCAACACCGTTCGTAATCAAGGGTGTAGGCGGATGGGCAGCACTCAGTGCAAAGCTTCCCGGCGACCAGCTCAGCCCCACCAAGATCGGCTGGGTCGTAATCATCGGTTACATCTTCAACTACTTCTGTACCTTCCTTTCAGGTCCTGAGATGATCAGCCGCTTCGAGTCCGCAAAGGACGAGAAGACAGCATTCAGGGCATCCCTGCTTTCAGGTGTCCTCATGGCAGCAATGGCAGTATTCCCGACCCTCCTCGGTCTTGCAGCCCTCGCAGTCAAGGATTCCCTCCCCGGAGTCACCGGCTCAACCGCAATGATGTCTGTAACGAGCAAGTTCGCACCCACATTCATCACGGGTCTTGTTTCCGCCGCGATCATCTCCGCAACGATGTCTTCCGCAGACTCCAACCTTCTCTGCATGTCCACTATGGCAATGAATGACATCATTAAGCCGTATGGGGGAAAGAAGCTTTCTGACAGACAGGAAATCACATACACAAGAGCACTCAACGTAATCTTCTGTGCGGTTGCAATGTGCATCTCGATGCTCGGAATCAACATCGTCACGATGAATACATTCGCATTCGCAATCCGCTGTGCTGGCCCCTTTGCCGCTTACGGACTCGGTCTTGTAATGCCACGGGCAACAAAGCACTCCGGTCAGATCTCAATCATCACCGGTACCATCGGCGTTGTCTTCTGGCAGATCCTTTCCGGCGGAAACTTCTACCTCGGAATTCTTCCTGTCGTATTCGGATGTGCAGTCGGTACGATCACATTCTTCATCATTAATGCAATTGAGTGGAAGATGGGTGTCGAGCCTGCTCCTTCCGCATACATTGAGGAAAAATAATCTGAAACAATTCTTTCACAGGGCCGCCTCCGGGCGGCTTTGTATTTTATT
>JBJEWN010000481.1:0-6244 GCA_051885075.1 Bullifex sp. | reverse complement strand
CATCGCAATCGGCAGATGCCCTGATGCTTATTCCTATCGCTCCGCTTCCGGTGCATAGATCAAGAACGGTATCACCCGGTTTTATTTCCGAAAGTGCTTCCTCAACAATCGTTTCAGTGTCGGGACGGGGAATGAGGACACTTTCATTTACCTGGAATTCAAGTCCCCAGAACTCCTTTTTCCCCGTTATATAGGCCATCGGAACGTGGTTTTTCCGCATTTCCGCCTTAGTAATGACAAGGGAAGCATCCCTGTCACTTATTTCCGTATCCGGATGGGTCAGCATCTGCGTGCGTGAAATGCCCAGGAAAGCTTCGATGAGACAGGAAGCTTCCCCTGGCGGCGATTCCACATCGGGATTTTCCGAAAGGAGAGATGCTGTCTCACGCTTCAGCTCGGAAATGGTCATGCGTCCTTCAGAGCCTCTTCGCCCGATGCGATCTTCAGAGCCTCGATCACTTCCTCAAGATCCCCGTTCATTACCTGCTCAAGCTTGTAAAGCGTCAGGTTAATCCTGTGGTCGGTGAGACGGTTCTGGGGAAAGTTGTACGTCCTGATGCGCTCTGATCTGTCTCCCGATCCTACCTGACTCTTCCTGGCCTCAGCCCTTTCCTTCTGCTTCTTTGCCTCTTCCATGTCATAAAGACGCGCCCTCAGGACTCTCAGGGCCTTTGCCTTGTTCTTGATCTGGGACTTCTCATCCTGCTGGATGACGACGATGCCTGTCGGGATGTGGGTTATCCTGACGGCTGAGTCGGTGGTGTTGACGCACTGACCTCCGGGACCGCCGGCTCTCATTACATCGATCTTCAGGTCTTCCTGCCTTATTTCGATATCAGTTTCCTCTGCCTCGGGAAGCACTGCAACGGTTACTGCACTTGTATGGATCCTTCCTCCTGATTCCGTTTCGGGAACCCTCTGGACGCGGTGAACGCCGCTTTCATAGCGGAGGGATCCGTACACGTCCTTTCCTGAAATTGAAACGACTATTTCCTTGATTCCTCCGAGTCCCGTCTCATTGGAGCTCATGACTTCAAGTTTCCACCGCTTGGTCTCCGCATAGTGCGTGTACATGCGGAAGAGATCCGCTGCAAAGAGGGCTGCCTCATCACCGCCTGTACCAGCCCTGATTTCCATGATGATGTTCTTTCCGTCCAGTGGGTCAGGCGGGATAAGGAGCATCTTGCACTGTTTTTCCGCTTCCTCCCGTTCCTTCTCAAGCCCGGTGATCTCTTCCTTTGCCATCTCGACAAGGTCTGAATCCGTTTCACCTTTCATCATCTCACGGGCGTCCTGTATTTCCTGATCTATCCTCTGAATGCGGTGCATCGTGTCGACAATGGGGGCAAGGTGACTGCGTTCCATAGTGAGCGCGGTATATGCCTTCATGTCCTTCATGAACTCACCGTCTGATAGTTTCTTATCCATTTGTGAGAGCTGCCTCTCATATTCTGCAAGCTTGCTGAGCATCTTTTCTCCTGAAAAACAAAATATATCAGTTTAACGTTATTTATGTAAATGCATAATTATATACGGTCTCGCCGTATGCTTTAAGGGCGAGAAGGATGAGTTTGTCCTTACCCGTCACGGACCGGCTTGAAAGCTTCTCATCAATGTTCCTCATGTAGGTATAATAATCTATTCCGGTTGCAAGAGGCTGGAGCATGCGGGTGGCACAGTAGTTCTTCCAGAGCTTCTTCTGTTCATCGGTGAGGAACTGGGGCCAGTTCCTGCCCATCTGCCTGAACAGGAGCTCATGGTATTTGTTCTGGTCGAAGATTATGTTCTTATAAAGTTTGTCGGCAGGCTTCGTGTTCTGCAGGATTGAAAGGTTCAGTGTGTCGCGTTTTGACGTGAAAACATCATCGTAGAGCAGCAGCTCCGGATCCTGTGCTTCATTCCTGAATTCACCGGATGCTTCCGCAAGCCGCCTGATGAGTGTCTCATCCTTTTTTATGATGTCAAGATTGCGCTCGACCGTTGACATCGAAAGTCCAAGCCTTTCAGTCCTGCCATTCTTTTTCAGAACCTGCATCGGGGCAAGATAGGGGGCCTTGTTGAGCGCAAAGCGGACCATCCCTTCCGTGCGGAACATCTCATCCCCGGATGCTTCCCTGAGTGCGGATGCATCCTTCGTGAGATCGAAGGCATGGACCGTGTTGTCCCTGATGAATATCGGGGCAACGGGCCTTGTGCAGCCTGAAGGGGAAGTGAAGCCGACACATGTTAAAAGAAGCGGAGTATGGTTCTGGATGTCGATGAGTTTCTTCACTTCGTTCTTTGTGTGAATTCTGTAGTACCAGGAATAGAGGTCAGGATGCTTCTGCTTTATGAGTTTTGTCACGTTAATCGTCGCATATACATCGACCATGGCATCATGGGCACCGACCTGCTCGATTCCGTTGTCTTCAGTGAGGTGCACGAGTTTGAATGATGTATTGCCGCTCTCGGTTTTATGGCAGAAGTTAATACCCTCCGGTGAAAGATCATGGCACGCCCTGACAAGGTTTATCACATCCCATCTGGAGCAGCCGTTCGTATACTCCCTCCTGTAGGGATCGAAAAGGTTCTTATAGAGATCATTCCTGATGAACTCATCGTCAAAGGCAATGCTGTTGAAGCCCGTGACCGTCGTGTCAGGCTGGGTGAATTCCTTAAGTATCGCGCTTAGGAACTCAACCTCATCAACACCTTTTTCCATTGCGGTCTGCGGTGTGATGCCAGTCAGCAGGCATGCATCGATCGATGGAAGGTAATCGGGAGAAGGCCGCTGATAGAGTACAAGCGGTTCTCCGATGATGTTGAGATCCGCATCGGTACGGATTCCCGCCATCTGGGCAATCCTGTCCACCTGCGGATTGGTCCCGAATGTCTCAAGGTCATACCAGAAAATCGAGGGTTTCGTCATGGGAACATATTAACAGATGGTAATGTTTTTGTGAAACGGAGAGTTTACTCACAGCCGTTCTTTATCCTGCTTTTTAAGGATATACCCTCTATACGTAAAAGGGCCGAGAATAACGCAGCAGTTAAAATTATATCAATTATTATGTAAAAACAGCTGTTTAACCGGTTTTTGTGTTTTCAAATATGCAATGAGCTGTGTTACAATATCGTCTCAGAGGTGTTTATGCAGGATTCACGTAAAGAAATAATCTCATGGTCTCTGTATGACTGGGCGAACAGTGCATTTGCCACCACCGTGATGGCAGCCTTTTTCCCCATCTTCTTCTCCGCATACTGGTCTCTGGGGCAGGATGCTTCCGTCTCGACGTTCTTCCTCGGAATCGCAAATTCAGCGGCATCCCTGGTGGTTGCCGTCATGGCACCGTTTCTGGGAGCGATCGCGGACAGCGGAAGCTACAGGAAGAAATTCCTCATATTCTTTGCCTTCCTCGGTGCAGTGATGACCAGCTGTCTGTGGCTGCTTTCATCCGGGCAGTGGGGCCTGGCGATCCTTTTATACGTTGCCGCCACGATAGGATTTTCCGGAGGAAACACTTTCTACGATTCCCTGCTTCCGTGCGTTGCATCCGAAAAGAAGGTTGACTTCGTCTCCGCACTGGGATTCAGCCTTGGCTACATCGGAGGAGGCCTGCTTTTCCTCGTGAATGTGCTTATGTACTTAAAGCCATCCCTCTTCGGTCTTGCCGATGAGGTTCAGGCAGTGAAGGTTTCCTTCCTGACTGTCGGCATCTGGTGGCTTGTCTTCTCAATTCCCCTCATCCTGTTCGTTAAGGAAGAGAGCAATGGCAGAAAGACAAGGATAAGTGAAAGCTGCAGGCAGGGAGCCCGGAACATCGCTTCAACTTTCAGAAGCCTTAAGTACCTTAAGACAACAACTCTTTTCCTTGTCGCATACTGGTGCTACATAGACGGTGTCGATACGATCATCCGCATGGCAACAGATTACGGAACCGCACTTGGCTTCTCATCCTCATCACTCATCGTGGCTCTTCTGATCACCCAGTTCGTCGCATTCCCTGCGGCACTGCTTTACAACACATTCGGCAGGAAGATCGGAACGAAGAACGCAATCCTCGTTGCCATCGTCGCGTACTGTCTAATTGCCGTGCTGGGTGTATTCATGACAAAGGAAATACACTTTTACCTGCTTGCGATCCTGATCGGTCTCTTCCAGGGAGGCATTCAGGCTCTCAGCAGATCATACTACACAAGGCTTATCCCGAAGGAGAACAGCGCACAGTTCTTCGGATTTTTCAACATGCTTGGAAAGTTCGCGGCCATAGTCGGTCCCTTCCTGGTAGGCTTTGTGACACTCTTAACCAGGTCGAACAGGCTTGGCATACTCTCACTTATCCTTCTCTTTGCACTCGGTGGGGTCCTCCTTTCAAAGGTGGATGAGGGCAGGGCTGTGAAGGAAGTGGCTGCTTTTGAGAAGAGCATGAAAAAATGAGGAAAAGACTTGTAAGCTTCATCACGGTCATGACTGCTGCTCTGTGCACTCTTGCCGCCCTGGAGCTTGAAGATGTCAACTACTCATTCAATGCACTGTATAACGGAACTTTTTCCGCCGTTGCGGCAAATGCATCGGTGCAGCGTACCGAACTGCCAGGGGTCAGCATTGAGGAAGTAAGCAGCGACAGCCTGACATACAGACTTTCGTTCAACCGCTCAGATCTCAGTCAGTTCCTTCCCCGTCTGAGGAATGAAGGAGACGGAAGCTGGTACTCAAAGCTGCTGATGAGTGCGAAGAACACGCTTTCCCCGCTTTCCGGTGTTGCTGCGGCTCAGCTGGAAAACGCAGGTTACGGGGAAGGTGATGTGATCCTCGACGGAACGATGGTGATGGCCTTCGGATCGAAATCCGCACTGTCCAGCTGGATCGACCTCATGATCCTGCAGGACTGGTCCTCGGTGTCATTCACGCTCAAAGTGTCGATGCTGGTAACCGGAAACGGAGTCAGTGAGCCGATGGCTTTCGAAGGCGAGCTTGAGGGGAAGGGACTTTCCGGTGAAAGGTGCGTGGAGCTGTCCGTGACTGACATGCTCTGCAATGGCGTAAGGATAACGATGAATCCGATCAGATTCGGTTTAAAATAAGGAGAAATGAAAAAATGAGCAAGGTAGATGAATTTCTGAGGAAATATTCAATTGACCCTGAATGCGTGGACATGGAGGCACTTACCTCCGGATTCCTGAAGGAAATGGACAACGGACTTGCCGGAAGCGGTTCGCTTGAGATGATTCCGACCTTCACGCGTGAGGACGTGGAAATAAAGGCAGGTGAAAGCGTCATTGTCCTCGATGCCGGCGGTACAAACTTCAGGACATGTCTCGTCACATTCGATGAGAACCTGAATCCCGTGATTTCCGATTTCAGAAAGGTAGGAATGCCCGGCGTTAAGGCTGAGGTTTCCGCAAAGGAATTCTTCGGAATTCTTGCAGACAACGTGGAGCGCCTCATCGATAAGTCCGACAGGATCGGATTCTGCTTCAGTTATGCCGCAACCATCCAGCCTGATCATGACGGCGTGCCAATCGTATTCTCAAAGGAGATAAAGGCACCTGAGGTTGTGGGTATGCCCGTTGCAGCTTCCCTTTTACAGGAACTTGCCTCAAGGGGATATGATGTTTCAAAAAAGAAGTACAGCGTCGTCAATGATACGGTTGCAACCCTCCTTGCAACCCGTGCCGGTGTTAAGGAAGAAGCCAGCGGTTATGTGGGCTTCATTCTCGGAACAGGTACCAATACCGCATATACCGAGGATAATGCTAAGATCGTGAAGCTCTCAGGCCAGCCTGAGGGACGCCAGATCATCAACGTTGAGTCAGGCAACTACGATCTCAGCTGCGGTGACATCGATAAGGAATTCTTTGCTTCCACAAAGAACCCGAACGTCTATCACTTTGAGAAGATGATCAGCGGAGCATACCTTGGTCAGTTCGCAACCTTCGTTCTTAACAGGGCAATCGATGAAGGCATCTTTAGCACCACCTTCGCAGAGCGCTTCAGGGCAATCGAGGGAGGTCTTACCACAACCACGATGTCATTCTATCTCGAGAAGTGCCATAACATGGATTACGATCTTGTTAAGTGCGTTGAAGGTAACGAAGAGGATGCACTCAATCTCTGGCTCATCCTCCGCGCCGTTATCGAGAGGGCCGCAAAACTTACTGCAGTAAATCTTTCATCCGCAGTACTGAAGACCGATGCAGGAAAGAATCCGCGCTATCCTGTAATCATCAATGCCGACGGCACGACGTTCTACAAGACAGAGTT
>JBJEWN010000480.1:0-6245 GCA_051885075.1 Bullifex sp. | reverse complement strand
ATCGGGGAGCCACATCAAATTGCGCAATGAGCGTTTGCAGCACATAGTTCTCCGTCAATGCCCCCTTAAACTCCGTGAACAAACGGTTGCCTTCTCCAAAGGCAGTAGGAGCCAGCTGTGCCAGACGGCGGAGCAACCCTACATCCACCAGATAAAAAAGACAGAATACAGCCTTATCACATAAATATACATATTTAATGGCATCGTGATCACACTTTTATTAATAATTAGGAGCGTGTGTCTGACTGACAATCAGAAACTACAGGGATTTCCTGGTGAGAACCGGCAGGGAAAACCCGCACGCTTACGCCATGGAAGCGAGTCAGATGATGGAAAAAAGTAAGAAAATTTTTTTACTGCGACACTATATGTCGTAGTGACTGTCGTAAACTTCCTTTATCAGCAGGAGGAAAAGCACATGGATGAAATCACAAGAAGACCGGGTCGGCGCATTGCGGCGGCCAAAAGGAAACTCGCAAAGGAAATTCTTCAGGATTATATCAACAGGGGAGAGTTCTACAGTCTCCCTGCAGACGTTCAGGAGGCGATTCTCCTGACGGCACCGGCCCTTAAAGCCCGTAAGGTATCGTTCTTTGAAAGCGGAAAGGAGGTTCTGAATGCAGTATGTTGATTTCACGGCCAATGACTGGGAGGAAGCCCTTAGGGAAGACAGAAGGGATTCCGTTATAGACAAAATTCTGTTCGCGCTCTCTGCGGCAGGAATCATATCCATCGTCGTTCTGATGATCATTTAAGAAGGAGGTATTCATGAACGGGACAGGAAAAAGACCAGGGCGCAGGATCGCGGCGGAAAAGAGAAAAGAGGCACGCCTCGTGCTTCAGAAATTCATTTTCACTGAGGACTTTCAGATCCTGCCGAGGGAGATTCAGCTTTCGATACTCACACTCAATCCCACCCTCCGTGAGCCTGAGTGAGAATATCATGCATCATAATGTCATTCCAAATACATTCCTTTCCTCCCGCCGGTTGTCTGGCGGGAGGATTTTCTTTTGTTTTAAGGAATTACATATGAATTCAATCATCGCTTCCATGCTTGACGTACTTGCCCAATAAAGTTAATTTTAGGTACAGAGGTCAAAATGGACAAATACATATATCTCGATAACAATGCGACCACGCAGATGGCCGATGAGGTCAGAGAGATAATGCGCGGGAATGAATCCCTGTACGGCAATGCATCAAGCATGCACAGAGCAGGAAGGGATGCGGACTGCGCAATAGAATGGGCCCGTGAGGAGGTAGCGAAGCTTATCGGCGGCGATAAGGATTCCGTATACTTCACCTCAGGGGCATCGGAATCGAACAACACCATCTTCTCCACTTTCCGTGATCTCATTGATGACGGTGCAAAGAGGAACAGGATCATCACCACCACGATCGAGCATCCCTCGATCATAGAGGAAGTGAAGTACCTGAAGAAGAAGGGCTACAGAATTGATGAAGTCGGTGTTGACTGTTACGGCAAAGTAAAGCTTGATGAGCTTGAAGCGCTCCTGGGAGATGATGTTGCACTTGTGTCGGTCATGTGGGCCAACAATGAGACAGGCACGATCCAGGATGTTAATGAAATCAGCGCGCTTGCCCACGCTGCCGGAGCATATTTTCACAGTGATGCCACACAGGCAATCGGAAAGATTCCCGTGTCCGTGAAGGAATGCGGCATCGACTATCTTTCACTTTCGGCGCACAAGTTCTACGGTCCCAAGGGTATCGGAGTGCTTTATGCCGCAAAGGACGTTCCCCTGACGCCTTTTGTTCACGGTGGTCATCAGGAAAAGGGACTCAGGGCAGGGACGTACAATACTCTTAACATCATAGGTCTCGGTGAAGCGGCAAAGCTTGCCCGTGAAGGCCAGGCGGAAGAGTATGAGAAGCTTCATGCCTTAAGGGAAAAACTCAGAAAGGGACTTCTGGAAAAAATCGACCATGTCATAATCAACGGACATCCCACCGATTTCCTTCCCGGCACCCTCAATGCATCATTTCCCAATGCGGAAGGTGAGTCGATCCTTCTCTACCTTGATATGGAAGGAATCGAGGTTTCCACAGGCAGTGCCTGTGCAACCGGTTCACTTGAACCGAGTTATGTGTTACTGGCATCAGGTCTGGATGTTGAGCTGGCCCATGGATCGATCAGGTTCTCACTGGGCAGGTACAATACCGAATCTGATATAGACTATACGCTGGAAAAGATTCCGGCGATCATCGAGAGGGTCAGGAAGATGTCCACTCGGAAGGGTTTTGATAAATGAGCAGTTTCATGTCACAGTGGGTATATACGGATACAGTCAAGGATCACTTCATGAATCCCAGGAATCTCTGGGATGAGAAGGAGGATTTCCAGGCTGATGGAATCGGAGAAGTCGGCTCCCTCGCATGCGGTGATCAGATGAGGGTAGGCATCCAGGTGAAGGATGATAGGATCAGTGCACTGCGCTGGCTTACATACGGGTGTGCATCTGCAATCGCATCCACATCGATGATGAGTGAGCTTGCGGTCGGTATGACACTGGAAGATGCATATCACATCACTCCGAATATGATTACGGAAGCTCTCGGAGGACTTCCCGAGCACAAATTCCATTGCTCCGTACTTGGAGATAAGGCACTCAGGGCAGCCATTGATGATTACCTTGAGAAAAACGGCAGGGAGAACCCCTACAGGGCCAACACCGCAAAGATACTCTGTGAGTGCAAGGGTGTAACCGATGTTCAGATCGAGGAGCTGGTAAAGTCCGATAAAGTGAAGACTTTTGAGGATCTGCAGGCCCTCACGGGTGCTTCCACTGCCTGCGGCAAGTGCCGTGGAAGGATTAAGGAGCACCTTGAGGAGATGCTTCACATCTACGGAAAATAAAAGATGCTCAGTGTCTATAAGGATGAGATCAGGGATGCAATGTACCCCAGAAGGGGAACGGTGGACAAACGATTCAACATTGTCAATGTCATACCCCCTGACAGCTGGGATGCAGATGGCATAAAAAAGCTGAGAAAACAGCTTCAGCTTTCCCAGTCGCTTTTTGCGGAAACACTGGGCGTAAGCGTTCCTGCCGTGGTGGCGTGGGAAAACGGAAGAACCAAGCCATCCACACTTGCATGCAGGATGTTTGACATCCTGTCCAGGTACCCCGATATCCTGCTGGAAGCAAGGGTACTGGAAATCAGAAAATGACTTTAAGGAGGAGTGTTTCGCACGCTCTTCCTTTTTTTAGGTTTTACGAAACGCTTACATCTGATATCATTTAGCCATGAAAGTAATGGTTTTGGGAGCTGGAGCGGTAGGGGCTCCTCTGTGCACCAGGTTGTTCGGGAAGTGTGATCTCTCCCTCATTATGGATGATGAGCGAAAGGCAAAGTATGACGGCATCCGGGTCAATGGGATTCACTATGATATTCCATTGGCAGAAGAGAATGAAAAGGCAGACTTAATCATATTCGCATGCAAGAACTTTGATCTGGCAAAGGCAATCGTCAATGCAGATCTGCACGTTAAGGAAGGTACCATAATTGTTTCCCTTCTGAACGGAGTGGTCAGCGAGATCGTGCTTAAGCAGGCGTTTCAGAAAGCAACGGTTCTTTATTCATTCATAACCTCCCTCTCGAGCATAAGGCATGGTAGTGATGTTGAGTGTTTTTCCGAAAACGGTGGTGTGATATTCATCGGATGTGAAGACCATGACGGCGATGAGGCCCTTTCCCGGGTGACATCACTCTTTGATGAATGCTCTGTTACCTATAAGGTCCCGGAGGACATCCGTCATGAAATATGGTGGAAGTTCATGCTGAACACAGCATTCAACACGCTTTCCGCGATTCTTCAGACGTCTTACCGGAAGATGTACGATAACGCTTCGCTCCTGGAAGTTGCCAGGATGGTAATTGCTGAGGTCCGTAAGGTTGCTCAGGCGGAAGGAATTGTCCTGACGGAGGAAGATGGTGAAAGGGCGGTGGCCACGGTCACGGCACTTCATGATGACGGCAAGACCTCAATGCAGCAGGATGTGGAAGCAGGACGGGAGACCGAGAACCGGTGGTTCACCGGTACCGTTTCCGTTCTTGGAAAACGTCACGGGCTGGAAACTCCGGTCTCAGATCTGCTTTTCCTTCTGCTGGAGGCAAAAAGTCATGCGGAGAAATGAGAATGAGGCGCTTCTGTATGAAACGCTTTACACACTGACCGGGAAAGATGAGAAAAAGGCATTCCTGCTTTATGGAACGGTGGCGCTGAAATGTGATATTTCAAGGACTCTCCCGGAAATCATATATCCTGCAGGTGAGGCTACCGGATTTTCATCCTTCGAGCTCAGTGAAACATACTACAGGATCAGGAATGCATTTTCTTCCTACCGGTTTGACATGACGATTCTTAAGGAAGGAGATCCTCAGTGGCCGGCTTCCCTTAAGGACACAGGTGTCCATTTCCTTTATCTGGTAGGAAAGACCGAACTGCTTTCAAAGAAGAAGGTCGCGGTCCGTGGCTTCCGTGTTCCTTCTGAAGACGGCAAGAATGCCGCGATAAACGCAATGAGGGATGTTAAGGATGCGGACGGAGTCGTGGTAACCACTGCCGATACCGGTCTTGATCACTATGCGGCGGCATATGCACTCTCCGAAGGAATTCCGGTGATAATAGTGCTTTCATCCCCGCTTCACATGGCAGTACCTGAGGCGGCAAAGGAACTGCTTATATCCGCTGCCAACGGAAACGGTCTGTTGGTTTCCATGTTTCCTCCCCATGTGAAGGCGGAAAAGTGGTTTGCCGTTCCCCGCAACAGACTTCTTTTATCCCTTGCGGATCACTTCGTGCTCTGTGAGGAGAAGGACGGAGGTCCGCTGTTTGCACAGGCTGAGACATTCCTTAAGGAAAAGGGCCGGGTCTTTGTTTATGAGAGCTTTGCATTCAATCCTCAGTATTCCTATGCCGGGAAACTATCACATGCACCTGGAACCTGTGTCCTGAAAAGGAAGGGAGACCTTAAGAAAATCCTTGTTCCGCAAAAGAAATCCTCAAGAAGAAAGAAGGATGAGGATCAGCCGGGACTTTTCGAGTTATGAAGTACGAATATATTGATAATGATGAAAAGCTTCATGCTTTTCTGGTCCATGCAAAGGCTGCCGGATCCATTGCAGTGGACTTTGAAGGTGAATTCAACCTTCACATATACGGTGAGCACCTGTGCCTGATTCAGGTTTTTGACGGCATTGAGTATTACATAATCGATCCCAGAAGCAGGAATCTCAGCAGGGAGGCCCTGCTTGAGTTCTTTTCATCGGAAGTTGAAAAGATATGGTTTGATGCCCAGAGCGATAATTCCCTCATCTTCAAGTGCTATGGTGTCACCGTAAACGGGATATACGATGTAAGGGCCCTTGCAAAGGCCCTTGGGTTCATGGGAAATCTCATCGCACTGGAACATGAATTTCTGGGAGTGGAACCGGAAATAGACGATAAGAAGCGCCTTCAGCAGACAAACTGGCTGAAGAGACCGCTGACCGATGAACAGATATCATATGCACTTTCAGATGTCACGTATCTTCCTGCACTGAAGAAAGTGCTGTGGCAGAAGGTGCTGGAAGCAGGTGCGGAAAAGGAAGCACTCTTTCTTCTTAAGGCTTCGTGCGAAAAGCCCAGGCTGAAGGCTCCCTGGACAAGACTGTGTTCGCCCCGGAATCTGACATCCTCCCAGAAACAGGCACTGAAGGAGTATTTCATTGCCCGTGACACTGTGGCAAAGCGTTTCAATGTTCCTGCATTCCACGTCCTCGACAAACATAAGATCATCGAGCTTGCGAAGAAATGCCCATCATCACTTGATGAAGTCTACAGGATCATCTCTCCCATCCCTCCGAGATTCGCATCCTACCTTAAGGAAACAATGAAGACGGCCTTTGACCGTCTTCATTGTGGAACTCT
Source organism: Bullifex sp. (assembly GCA_051885075.1). GTDB lineage: Bacteria > Spirochaetota > Spirochaetia > Sphaerochaetales > Sphaerochaetaceae > Bullifex. The sequence goes on along the minus strand of JBJEWN010000480.1, from coordinate 309 downwards.
TTTCCAAATCGGCTCAAACCCCTCGGCTCTGCCGTGGGAAGGAGCCGACACTGAAAAAAATATTATTATGTAACAAATTACTCTGAATGTATGGTATAATGACATCATGAAGCAGACACATCCCGGCTCAGTACAGAATATACGTTGAGGATAAGACTCCGCTTATTAAGATGGCGGAGGCTTACCGTGATGCCTGTAACTATGTCTCAGAATATGTATTCAGCAAAGGTAAGGACCATATTCCGTCATTACGCAACCTTCATGATGAACTGCGTACTGAATTCAGTCTTAAGTCCCAGATGGCCCAGT
>JBJEWN010000479.1:0-6273 GCA_051885075.1 Bullifex sp. | reverse complement strand
TATACTGTATAAAATGTTAAAAGTTAAAGCTTTCATCGTTATACCTTTTCTTTTTCGCATCCAGTATCCTTGCAGCAAGCTGGACCTTGGTCTTAGATATCTCGGAAAGCGGAAGTGAAAACATCTTCAACAGTCCGAACTGGGATTCAAAGTCCGTGTACTGCTCCATGAATACACGTATGGTCTGCTCCACATCATTTCTGCAATACAGGATTGTTTCCTCTATTTCCGACTGTGTCAGTTTACGGTCTATGTCAAAAGGGACGGAGGATTCTTCTATTGATTCCCCCAGCGAGCCCTCATAGTATTTCAGACTCTTATTCTGTGCTGTTTTCACGTCGTAGTTGTAAAGCTGGATGCGTGAAAATGCATCCGATATGCCGGAGCCCTTCTTTCCATCACGGATGATCATGTCACTGATCATTTTGGGGTTCATCCCTAAGAGGATCCCTTTGAAGATGTATTGATCATAATGCCTTGAGTTGAAACCGGCCCAGATATGGCTTTTGTGCTCGCTGTAGAACTTTGTAAGTTCTTCTCTGTCGTTGACTATGACCTTCTCCTTTCTTTGGCCCGGGTTCATGAATACTGCCAGCCAGTCGTGTTTAAAAACTTCAAAATCATAGAAGATGATCATAGGTCCGTATCTCCTTTTACTGCGCCAGTATTAACCACAAAAATGTAATTAATACTAACGCAGATATTTTAAATTGCTTTATTGGTTAAAAAAAATTATTCAAACACTTCGACAATCTCAAAGACCGGATATCCCTTATTATCAGATCCGTAATAAAGACCGTATTCAAGCTTCCCGTTTACCGCATCGAACACCCTGTCGATAAGGTCCGCATAAGCCTGATAGCTTCCTGTCCACTCAATTCCGACACGGGAGTCCAGGCTTCTTAAAAACTCGTTTGCATAGTGGACCTGCATTGAAGTTGAAACCAGTTTGTTCATGAAGATGAGCTGTCCCTTGTAGTTTCCTGTCAGGATTCTGAAGCGACCTATCAGCATCGGTTCCCCTTTTTTGCTTTCCCCAAGCTCCAGGGTATCAACCTTGACTTCGTACTTTCCATGAGGTACGTTCTCATAACTTCTTCCCCCATTCTGGTCGAGCTGTTTTACCTCATCCGCGCTCACGTTGTAAATCTCATCAAACTTATTAAAGTCAATTGCCATTGTTTCTGTCCTCCTATTCTCTTACTCTTCTTTTACGTCTTACAGGTTCCGCTTCCTGGCTCTGAGGAGCAGTGGTTACTGCTGCGGGCCAGTCAACCGTCTCCTGCGGGCTCGGTTTGACCTCTTCAGGTGTTATTGGTTCCGGTGGTACTGCAGGCGCTGTTTCAGCCTCCCCATATACTTCCCTGATCAGGGCATCATAGTTGTTCGGAATCTCTTTCTTTTCCGGGTTGATTCTCCCGCCACCGAATACTACCTCGTCGGACTTGAAAGTGAGACGGTAATCCCCATCGATAACCACACAGCGGATGACGATATCAACCATGCCAGCGATCTTGTTTGCAACCTTCTCGTTGATGTTGGGACGGATTGAAGTGATCTTATCACCGCTTCGCTTCGTGATATCCTTGCTCATGTCCTCGTGTGAAATCAGGACGATATTGTAGGGAAGGTTCGTGAGCTTTCTCATGGTTGATAAGAACTCGGTCCTTACTTTATCCCAGGCGCGGTAGGAATCATCTGATTCGTGAGTAATGCCCATCTGTTTATACATATAGAGGCGACACGATTCATAAAGGTCCTCAACCAGGTCAACGACAATCGTCCTGAAAGTAGAGCCTTTTGCAAGTTCAAACACTGTGTCCTTGAAAACATCCCATGCAAGGGTTGTGTTCACAAGTCTCCCCTCCGACTCGACGATATCACGGATCTCCTGAACCGGAGCCGTGACGAAAGCAGTGTTTCCATCGGTGTTGATCATGATCGGGTCAGGGAACTTGTCAGCAAGTGTTGTCTTACCGCTGAACGGGGCTCCATAAACCCAGATCTTCTTGTACTCCACGCCCGATACTGAGCGTCTTTCATTCTTTGGCAATGTGATCATGTAATCATCTCCTTTTTCACAGTAGTCCTGATATTCGCACCAGTCGCAAAACCCCGACTGGTTCTTTGGAAATTCCGCTGCCCTTTTTACCTCCTCTGCCGCAGCAAAGAATTCATCCACTTTTTCATCCTGGTAATCGACAAAGACAACCTTAGGTTCTGCCTTTGCCAATTCCTCACTGAGCCTGTTTCTGAAGATCGGAATCGTCTCCGTCTTCTTCTGTCGGATCGATATTTTCGGAACAAAGACATATCCGATCTTTTTAACGTCAAACCCTGTCAGCTTTTTCAGATACCACTTATACAGGTGGACCTGCGGGCTTTTTATGTATTTTGAATTGAAGTTCTTCTCGCTCGTGTACTTGAAATCGAGAAGGACGGAGTTTTCCCTGTCGAGGTAATCGATGTAACCGATGAACCTTCCCTCATCATCAAGAGTGACTTCAAACTCCGCGGTTTCACTTAAGAGCGATCTTACTTTCGGAATCAGAATCCTGAGCTTCATCACTTCTTCAAGGTGTCCGTCTGAAATCACAGGGAAACTGTCAAGGTATTCCCTGATGGCTGCATCTTCACCCTGCTCTATTCCATGGTGGAGAGCAGATCCAACTATCAATGGGTTTGCAGGATCATCCCACTCGGGAAGTGTCTTCAGTTCATCGATATACCTGAGCTTCCACTTATATGGACAAAGTCCGAAGCACTCAACTTTTGAAAAAGATAACCTCATGTTAAGCTCCTTCATCCAGGTAATCCAGAAGACGGACAAAGCAGTCGAGCTTGGAAGGTCTGAGTACGATCCCGACTCCTCCTGCTTTGTTTATCATCTTCAGTTCAAGTTCCTGAAGCGGGGAAGTTTTCCCTTTATCACTCTTAAGCTCGACACCGAAAAACTTCCCTTTATAGCAGACAAGCAGATCAGGAACTCCTGAACGCTGAAAGCCACCGCCCCATGTCTTCAATACCCATGCACCACGATCCGTGAGCAGTTTTTTTACCTTTGACTCAAACAGCTTTTCTTCAGCCAATGGATTCATCCTCCCCGAGTGTCCTTACTACTTTTCTGATTCCCAATGTCAGCTTTATGTACCACCCTAATAGGCAAATCGTGTAAAGCCACCATGTCCCTGTATTTGTTTTCCAGGCTATAAATGCAATTAACGGTAAACTTACCATCACACACACCCTCTCCTATAAAAAGTCATTTCTGAAAAGCTCGTCCGTGTAGTCCTTCTTCTCTTCTAGTGCCCTGTAGATAAGCTGGTCTATCGAGGATGCTGTCTGCATCACATAATATGTACAGGTCATATTCTGCCCTATCCTGTGGATACGCTTCTTGGCCTGCTCGAACAGCTCCGAACGCTCCGGAAGTGAGAAGAAAATCATCTTGTTTGCCTTCTGGAGGTTATGCCCCATGGAGCCCGCCTGATACTGGCAGAACGTCACCGAGTTCTCATCGTTTTCATAAGCGGTCAGGTCCTTTGCTTTTCCGTTGATCACCGAGATCGGACGGTCCATGGAACAGACGATTCTTACAAGCTCCTCCAGCTCTTTGTTGAAGTTGTAAAAAACGATAAGGCGGTCTGATGTTGACTCAGCAAGATCCCTGAACGCAGCAAGCTTTTCTTTTGAATATCCTGATGCCAGTTCCCTTAAGGCAAGCCGGAAGGAAAGAGTGGTATTGCCTACAAACTCTTTGCCATCCACTTCAATAACTCTATCCTTCAGAAACCTTCTGTAAGAAGCCGGAACCTGAGAAAAGACATCGACCATTCTCTGCTCCGGGAGGTCAAATACCTCTTCCGTCTTCATGAATACGGCTCCATGTTCCCTGAGCATTGCTTTCAGCCCGTCTTTATTCTTATAAGGATTCTTCCTGTCAACTATTCTGATCGGGAAGGCCCCTCCGCCTCTTATCGTCTCGAAATTGACGAACCTCTCGTCAAACTCCTTTTTCTTAAGGCCACAGCCTAACAGATATGACTGCGTCCAAAGGTTCTCGAACTTTCCCCCGCATGGTGTGCCGGAAAGCAGGATGCAGGCATTGCATTTTGCCCTTTTGATGATCCACTTGGTCTGCTTTGCATTCGGGTTCTGTATAAGTGATGATTCATCCAGAATAAGTGTGTATTCCGTGAGCTTCGCAAGCTCCTGACGTCTCCAGGCAAGCTCATAGTTGACAATGACGACAACAGGCCTTTTGTCAGAGAACAGAACGATATCCTCTGAAGTGAGACACCTGTTCTCGCTTATTGTGTAGTCCACCACGATCATGTCCGGATAATGCATTCTGAAATGATTGAACCAGTCCTTCACCTTTGACTTCTGGCAGATCAGGAGATTCACGCGGTTGTGAATCTCCATCATCTTCTCGGAGCCGACATAGGTTTTCCCCAGTCCCATGTCAAGATAGTAAGCGACCCGACGCATTCCCTTCGTCATATCAAGGGCCCTTTTCTGGTGAGGATACAGCTTCATTTCAGTTCACACACCCTTTCAGGATCGGAAACATCCATCCCATCATATTGTGAGAGGAAGTTATTCAGGGATGTCTCCGTTACCTTGTAAGAACCGAGTTTCATGCATTTCAGAAGCCCGCTTTTCCTTAACTCGTGTACCCGGTTAACGTTACATTTCAAGAGTAATGATACCTCTTTGATTGTGAATAGCTTATCCATTTCTTCACGCCTCCTTCATTTCAGTCTTTAAAAAAATCAGCCCAGTTGATGTCAAAAATCGGGGCAAGTTTCTTAGCCAGCTTTACGGATGGCTTATTCTTTCCGGCCTCGATCAATGCGATTGTGGCCCGATTGACGCTCACTTTCCTTGCAAGCTCTTCCTGTGTCATGCCATATTTGATCCTTAGCTCTCTGAGAATCATTCTCACCCTCCTTGATGAAATTATTAATTACACTATAAATATAAATTGCCGTAATTATAAATGTCAACTCCTAATTTTCACAATAGCAAAAAGAAGTAGTTTAATCCATTGGCACAAAGTATTTATAGGAAGTAATTATTACTTACATTTGAAATTTAAAGCTTGCATAGTAATTCATAATTACATATAATAGGGGTAATATAAAGACAAGGAGGTGTTAATACATGAGTATTTTCGGCAATAGACTGAAAAATCTTAGACTAAGTAAAGGGGAAAGCCAGGAAAAGGTTGCTGACTTAATGGGGATTCAGAGAGCAACTTATTCCGGCTATGAGAGGGGTGTGATTGTTCCTCCGTATGAGAGGATCAATACATTGGCTGAACACTTCGAAGTGAGCGTCGACTTTCTTATGGGTAAAACGAATGTCAACAATTATGAACAGCCAACAGGTGATATCCCCGATATCGCTGACCAACTCAGGAACATATCGGACGAGCTGCTGAGTGATTATACCGTGGTCAACTGCAATGGGGACAGGCTTACAAAAGAAGAAAAGAAATTAATCCTTCCGTACATCAACGGTTGCATCAATTTCATGGAAATACTGAAAGAATTGAAAAAGGAGCTGAAGTAAATTGGCGAACATAAACGTTACGAAGCGTGGATCGACCTGGCAGTACAGATTTGAGACCGCTCGGGTAGACGGAAAACGGAAACAGTTTTCAAAGTCTGGTTTCAGGACCAAAAAGGAAGCACAGGAGGCGGGGGCAAAAGCCCTCTCCGAATATAACAGCGGAGGTACTGCTTTCAGGGCGGCGGAGATCTCAGTAGCTGACTATATGAAGCAGTGGCTTGAAACAGGGGCAACTGCAAACTATAAGGCCAACACACTCAGAACATACACAGGGATTGTGAATAACCACATCATACCTACAATCGGACACTACAGACTCTCTTCCATGACACCGTCCAGTCTGGCCCTGTTTGTCAACTCGCTGAAAAACGCGAACCTTTCACAAAAAACCATAAACGTTGCCATGGCCGTCCTCTCATCATCACTTGATTATGCGGTTGAACCGCTGAGGTATATAAAGGATAATCCGATGAGATATGTAAAGGCACCGCAGTCAGAAAAGACACCCAGAAAAAGAGAGGTCATCAGCGATGAAAACTGGGGCGATATTATGAAGATGTTTCCGGCAGGCAATACCTACCACATCCCTTTCATGATCGGGTATTACTGTGCCCTCCGCATCTCGGAGTGCATCGCCCTTACCTGGGATGATGTTGATCTGGAGAACTGCACCGTCAACGTAAACAAGCAGCTCTC
>JBJEWN010000478.1:0-1625 GCA_051885075.1 Bullifex sp. | reverse complement strand
TCATCATCAAGCAGTGTGTTGCCCGGATTGAGATAAATACCCATGTGTATCCTCCTCTTAAAAGAATACAGTGCGGAATGACAAAAGTAAACACGGAAGGATTCAGGGCTCCTTCATGTGTTCATTGCGACCATGATTTCTTCTGTCATATACGGTTACCCGCAGGGAAAGCCCATGTGCTTCAGCCGTGGGAGTACGTCAAATCCTGGTTCTTAATATAAATGAAAGGCGGCCGTAATGACCGCCTTACTTTCAGTTCTCAAAGGGAATCGGATCGGGGGAGGTGTCCTCTCCGAGTGCTTCGGATAGCTGTTTCATCAGGGATTTTGCCTTGAAGCCGAGGTGCTTTGGTGTCTCGACGATTACGGTGATGTACATATCACCCCTGTCGTTCTCACTTCCCCTGAAGCGGGGCACACCGCGTCCTTTTATCCTCAGGCTCTTTCCTGACTGAATTCCTGCGGGAATGGTAACCCTTACCCTGCCGCCTTCGATGAGCGGTACCTCGATCTCACAGCCCAGGGAGGCCTGTGTGAAGGAGATGGGTATCTGCAGGAAGACATTCATGTCCTCACGCGCAAAATACTTATCGGGTTTAACGTTTACATAGATGATCAGGTCACCTGCAGGTCCGCCGTTCTTTCCGGCGTTGCCTTTGCCGCGCAGCACCAGCTTCGTTCCGTTATCAGAGCCCTGCGGAATCGAAACCGAAAGCTTTTCCTGTTTTCTCTTCACGCCGCTTCCGTGGCATGATGGGCATGGATTGTCGATGATCCTGCCGGTACCGCCGCATGTGGGACAGGTGGATGCCATCTGAAAGAAACCGTTTCCACGGGTAACCTGACCGCGGCCTCCGCAGGTAGGACATGTCTTCGTACCTGTACCGCCGGTACCTGAGCAGGTATCGCATGCCTCGTCATGCGAGTATGACACATCAACCTTGGTACCGAATGCAGCATCCTTGAAATCCACCGTTACATTGTACTGAAGTGAACTTCCCCGCTGGGCACCTGCCGCGCCTCCCTGACGCCTGGATGACGTTCCGCCTCCGAAGAATGATTCAAAGATGTCTCCGAAACCGCCCGAACCGAATATATCGCTGAAATCACGATAGACATTCTGATAGCCCTGAGCACCACCCTCGACACCGGCAAAGCCGAACTGATCGTAGTTCGCCCTCTTCTCCTTGTTGGAAAGGATCTCATAAGCCTCACTGGCTTCCTTGAACCGCTCTTCCGCTTCCTTGTCATCAGGATGGGTATCCGGATGGTTTGCCATGGCGATCTTTCGGTAGGCTTTCTTTATTTCCTCATCGCTAGCGTTCTTATTAACCCCTAGAACCTCATAATAATCACGTTTTGCCATATATCACCATATTGCGCAAACATGCTGACACTATGGCCAGCATGTTCACGACTCTTTTGGACATCAGTCCTTATTTTACTTCTTCGTAGTCTGCGTCGACTGCATCATCTCCTGCTGAGGAGGAAGCATCAGCCTGGGAAGCTCCTGCCTGTGCACCGGAAGCCTGCTGCTGAGCCTGAGCCGCTTCATAGACCTTCTGTCCGAGTTCCATTGAAGCCTGCTGAACAGCATCGCTCTTTGCCTTGATCTCGTCAGCGGAT
>JBJEWN010000477.1:0-6311 GCA_051885075.1 Bullifex sp. | reverse complement strand
TGTTCTCCGGAAAATGCATGCGGATCAGTATGCCCGCCAATACCCCCCCGGTATACTTATTATTAGTTAGCATAGGATTCGCCGGGGGATATGTCAAGCTTTGAACTGTCCGTTTTTAACAACAAAATCGCTGTTATGAATCCCAGATTTTATTATTGATATCTGGTTACAGACAAGTATTACATCTTGCATGAAGATGCTTTACCATCTATGCTTAATGGCATGAAACGTGCTGTTCTTGTGGTCATGATGTTATTAATTATGCTTTGAGGCCTTTTTGCCTACACTGACGGTGCCTACAGGCTATCATTCGGCGGTGGTGGGGATATTTATCCGAAGGACAGTCTTTTTGTGTGGTTTCTGGATGGGACGCTTTCGAAGGATAAGTACTTTGACGGGCCATGGGGAGTGTACTATGGAGTGGACATCAACGTTCCTGTTAACTACCAGATCGGGAGCAAGGCTACCCTGCCCTTTAAGACTTTCAGGAACTTCGTCGATTTTGATCTATTCCTTGGTGCTTCATACAAGGCAGGTGATTTCCACATTTCACTTGGACCTGCACTGAGTTTCTTTTTCTATCAGACAACTGCAGGAAGCATCATAGTCCAGATGGACCATGGGATATTCCTGGATGCAAAGTATGATTTTAAACTGAATGACTGTTTTGCGATCACACTCGGTGTGAATACCGTGTATGAATACTGGAACACGGACTTCATCTCATTCTCAAGGAGCGGATTTTCTTCGATAGTCGAATTCACTCCTTACATCGGCTGTGCAGTGTTCTTCACGAACCGTGAACGGTTCGGTTCATAAACCGGCTTTAAGAAGGAAAGCAAGGAGATAGAGATCAAGACTTTCGTTTGATGCGGCCCTCACAAGTCTTGCTGAGAGTTTCTCATCACGGGTTTTACACTCTTTTACATGTTTAAGGTAGTAAGCCATGGTGGTGTTTGTCTTCTTCAGGTAGTACTTCATTTTGAGGATGAAATCAGGAGGCAATGAAGTTTCAGTTTCAGGAAGCTTTTCCGTCTGATCGGTCTTTGAGAGGATGTCACTCATTTCCAGTATGCTGTACTTTGAGGAAATCTCGTAGATGTACTCTTCCATCTTCTCGATCCACTCTTCCTGAATAACTTCTGCACTGCTTATTTCCTTTCTGAGGTCATGGAGCAGTTTGCTCTCACGGGCAAGGCGCACGTCCCTTTTTGATAGTCCCAGAAAGGAGAGCACTGATAAAAGTCCTGCTATCACAAGCTCATCAATCATGGGAATGGGATCCCTGACCACCAGGGACATGAACAGATATACAGCAAGGAATATTCCGGCACTGATGAGAAGACGCGGTATGTAGTGTTTGTCCTGAAGAAAGTGAGAGACCGTGACCTCCCCTTTTGAGATGAGATAGGCGTCAACGCCGTCACGTGTCTCGTTGTCGATCATATTGGCAGAGTGGATCCGGACGGACGCTATGTCCTCCGGATTCACGTTAGCCTGATCCAGTCCCGACACAACCAGATCATAGTGTTTAAGTTTTACAAGGTATGCGTCTATATCAAAGAGCGCTCTTGAACTCATCGAGAATCCTTTCCCTTCCAGCCTCAAGCTCGCTTCTTCCGCCCTTGCCTTCAACGAGGAAGATGTAGTACTTAATCTTGGGCTCGGTACCTGAAGGTCTGACGACAAGCTTCTCACCGCTTGTGAAGCGGATGATGATTACATCTGCCTTCGGGAAACCTGTGTTCTCACCGAGGAGGTCCTCAACCTTCTCGATCGTCCTTCCGACGAATGTGTCACCTGCCTTGAGAGTTCTCATGTCAGCCATGATCTTCTTCATCTGGTCCTTACCTGCCGCACCTTCATAGTCCCTTGAGAAGACAAGTTCGGTGTAGTAACCGTAGTGGGCATAGATGCTGTCCAGTCTCTGCTGCAGTGTAATGCCCTTGCTTGCATAGTGGCACATCATCTCAACGGCTGCGACTGCGGATGAGACTGCGTCCTTGTCGTGCACGTCGTTGACTGTCAGGAAGCCGTAGGATTCCTCACAGCCGAAGAGGAAGAAGTTATCCTTGTTGACACCCCTGTCGATCCTGTCCATCTGCTCTGCGATGTACTTGAAACCTGTAAGGACGTCCTTGCAGTCGCCGCCGTTGGAAACAGCGATCTTCTGTACGAGGTCAGTGGTAACAAGTGACTTGACGATGAGGGGCTTCCTGCTGGAGGGACCCATCTCATTGTGAGTCGTTATGAGGTAGTCGGCAAGCAGTGTTGCGATCTGGTTACCGGTAAGCAGGAGGTAATCGGTCTTGTCAGCGTTTGTGGGAATTGCAAGACCCATTCTGTCTGCATCGGGGTCGGTACCGAGTACGATGTCGGCCTTGACTTCCTTTGCAAGCTCGATGACCTTACTCATTGCCTCATGGCTCTCAGGATTGGGAAGTTTGACGGTCGGGAATGCACCGTTGGGCTCTTCCTGCTCAGGGACAACACAGCATCTGATGCCGAGTTTCTTCAGCATGTGCCTTACGGGTACGTTACCGGATCCGTGCAGCGGTGTGTATGCAACCGTGATCGGGGAACCCTTGACGAGTTCGGGGCGGCGGAGTGATGAGATGACCATGTCGTAGTAAGCTTCATCAACGCTTTCGGGAACGTGGCAGAGATATCCGCTCTCCCTTGCAGCCTCTTCATCCACATCCTTTATCATGTCGGCAGTCACTGCATTTGCAAGTCTTGCGATCTCGATGTCATGGGGAGGTGTTACCTGTCCGCCGTCAGACCAGTATACTTTGTAACCGTTGTACTTTGCAGGGTTGTGGCTTGCCGTGATCACGATACCTGCGGTTGCCTTCATGTGTCTTACTGCAAATGAGAGCATCGGTACCGGATGGAGTGTGTCGTAAAGGTATGTCTTTACCTTGTTTGCCGCGAGGACAAGGGCTGCTGCCTTTGCGAACTCGGGGCTGTAGTGTCTGGAGTCGAAAGCAATGACGACCGTTGAATCGGCACCGACGCTGAGACAGTACTCAGCAAGGCCCTGTGTCACCTTTCTGACCATAAATGTATTGATGCGGTTCGTGCCGCCTCCGATGACGCCGCGCATACCGGCAGTTCCGAAAGCAAGTGCGGTATAGAACCTGTCATAGAGGGACTCCCAGTCCTCAGTCCTGATTGCTTCCTCAACCTCACTGCGGAACGCATCGTTCTTTTCACCTGCGAGATAGACCTCAGCCTTGGCGAGGACATCCTTCTTCATTTCGTCAGTTAAGACCATTTCCCAGCTCCTTTATATTGTCGATCAGTTTTATGTTGTCATTCTTAATCTTTTCCAGCTCAGAGCGCGGTCTGAATCCCCATGTAACCAGTATCCCCTTTACCGGATAGGAAGCCTTTATGGTTTCGGCGTCAACCTCACTGTCCCCTATGTACGTGATATCCTCAAGGGACACACCCGCACACTCAGAGAACCTGAGCACACCTTCCCTGCTCGGCTTCAGTGGTATTTTATCACAGAAACCGCTGACAAAGGCAAAATTTATCCCATTAAACAGCTTTTTTACGATTTTCTGCACCAGAACGTCACTTTTATTGGACAGGATTCCCTGTTCATACCCTCTCTCCGACATCATTTGTAAAAATTCCGTTATTCCCGGGTATGGACGTGAGTGGTCGCATGGATGAGCGGCATAATAGCTGATAAGCTCAGAATACAGGATGTCTGTTTCATCATCGGGATAGTATGATCCGGAAAAGGCAAGTGCTCCTTTAAGCGAATTCTTAAGTCCCCTTCCCACGACACTCATGCACTCATCCCTGGTTATCTCCCTGTTGTATGTAAGCTTCATGCAATGGTTGAGTGCACACCTGATATCCTCTGCGGTATCGACGAGGGTACCGTCAAGATCAAAAAGAAGTCCTTTCTTCATGACTGATGATTGTATTTGACAAGCCATGCTTTTTCAATAACAGGGAAGCTTCCCGTCCGGGAAGAACGGGAAACTTACTGAAGTTTAATTAAGCCCTGTCAAAGCCCTTAAGGAAGCGGAGTATGTTGTCAACAGTGAGTGAAAGATCATTTTTGGCACGCGGGCGTGCTTCCTTATAGGGAACCGCGACCCTGTTGATCGAGAAGATTCCAGTCACGCCTTCATTGTATGCACCTTCCACATTGTCACCTATGTCCCCCACTACAGCGATTACGGGAACATTCTTCACTTTGGCCTTTCTGGCAACACCGATGACGACCTTGCCGCGGAGGCTCTGACCGTCTATCTTTCCCTCTCCCGTGAACACGGCATCGGCCCCTGTGAGAAGATCATCGAAGTGCACTGTATCGAGGACAGTCTCAATTCCCATCTGAAGTGTGGATGAGAAGAAGCTTACCATGCCTCCTCCCATGCCGCCTGCGGCACCCGAACCCGGAATGGCCTGAACGTCGGCACCTGTGTCACGGAGCATGACTGATGCAAGCTTTCTCATCTTGTCATCAAGCATTTTCACCATCTCTTCATCGGCACCTTTCTGGGGACCGTAAACGGCAGGTGCGCCTTCCGGTCCGTAGAACGGATTGTCAATGTCACACATGGTGACTATCTCAAGTGACTTTAAGCGTTCATCCATAGTGGAAAGGTCAATTTTCTCAACCTTATCCATCGTGCCTCCCACCGGGATGAAGGCTTTTCCCTCACTGTCCAGGAAGGTAACGCCGCATGCCGCTGCAAGACCGCACGCCGCATCGTTCGTGGCACTTCCGCCAAGGCCGACAATCATCTTTTTAACACCCTTTGAAGCGGCATCGAGCATGAGCTCGCCTACTCCGTAGGTGGTGGTCTTTGACGGATCCTTCCTGTCCCCTACCATCGGAAGGGCGGCAGCGGCAGCCATCTCGATCACGGCAGTTCCGTCAGGCAGGATTCCGTAATATCCGTTTACCTTTTCTCCGGGATACGGGCCTGTTACTTCCTTATATATCTTCTCACCGCCAAGCGCATCAAGGAAGGCATCAACACTGCCCTCTCCTCCGTCCGCGACAGGGATGGATATGACATCACATTCAGGATAATGTCTGTTTATAACGTCCTTCATGAGAGCGCAGATTTCGGCTGATGACATCGTTCCTTTGAAGGAATCGGGGATGAGTATGACTTTTTTCATTGGTTTTAATCTCCTTGAAGATGATTATAAATGTACTTTCTCCCAAAGGTACAGTATTTTCTTTCTGTCGTTTTTTGCTTTATCATCATGGTGCAATGTACGAAGTAATATTGAGAACAGGAAAGGAAAAACAGCTCCTGAAGCACCACCCATGGGTGTTCTCCGGAGCCATAGACAGTGTATCACCTGCCTTCACGAAGGGTGATATGGCAAAAGTAAGCGCTTCAGACGGGAGGTTCGTTGCCTATGGCTGGTATGATGAGAAGAGCCACATCATCCTTCATCTGATGAGCTGGGATGAAAAAACCCTTCCCGATGATGACTTTCTCGTCCACGCGGTAAAGGCTTCAGTCCTGAGGAGGAAGAATCTGTTCCTTGAAAAGAAGACGGAAGCATTCCGTCTCATACACGGAGAAGCTGATTTCATCCCCGGTGTTGCATGTGATATCTATGCAGGAAACATAAGGATCATAATATCATCACGCTATGCCGCGGCAAAGCTTGATGTGATCGTGAAAACACTCACATCATCACTTAAGCCCAGATCGGTGACCGTGTTCACCGATAAGGAATATGCAAGGGCCGAAAGTCTTTCACAGAAGACCTTATACTTTGACGGCGATGGTAATGAAGTGAAGGAAAATCCCGGGAACATCTCATTTCAGGAATCGGGTATCTTCTATGAGATCGAGAACTCGGTCAGCCAGAAGAGCGGATTCTACTGTGACCAGAGGGATAACAGGAACATAGTTGAGGAGTTTGCAAAGGGAAGACACGTTCTTGATGCATGCTCCTACACCGGTGCATTCACCCTTCATGCGCTCAGAGGAGGTGCAGAATCGGTACTTGCCCTTGATGCATCTGAAAGTGCGCTGAGGCACCTTCTCTATCAGGTTCACATCAATGAGGATTATGATGTCCTGCCCGCAGGTTCCAGGGAAAGAGTAATTATAAAATCATGTGACGTCTTTGATGAAATGAGGAAACTTGAAGCTGATAAGTACGATCTCATGATACTTGATCCACCCAAGCTTGCAGCGACAAAAGGCAAACTTGAAAATGCACTGAAGGCATACAAGGATCTTAACAGGGTTGCAATGATGAAGATCAAGAACGGAGGCATAATCGCATCCTTCTCATGCTCAGGGTCAGTC
>JBJEWN010000476.1:0-1631 GCA_051885075.1 Bullifex sp. | reverse complement strand
CACCACCGGGTAGGTATTGTTCTCACTTGTGCTGTACCAGAGTTCCATCTCAGCTCCGTCAACATCAAGGATGAGTGCATTCTCCCCTTTTGTGATCACACCGAAGTAGGTAAGAACATCACTTTCCAGGAGGACCGACATGTCCTCGGACATGCCGTCCCACTGGGAAAACTGAAGTGTCTTTATCGGAGTGCAGAGAAGTTCCTCCAGCACCGAATCCTTGCTTACCTTGTCTATCTTCCATCTGGTGCACTGCAGTGTGGGATACCAGCTTTCCTTCTGCTCCTGTGTGAAGTCAGGCGGGCCGGGATCGGTCATCTTCATCATCAGGTTCAGTATGAAGAACACCAGGAACACAATGGCTATGATGACAACCGCAATGGTGACCTTCCATGTCTTACTAAGTTCCTTCATAGACGGCATCACCTATGGTAACCTTCATCCCGTCCTCACTGACGCTTATCACATACTCTTCAACCATGTACTTACCGTCTTCCGCTTTTGTGATATCGAAAAGCCCAACATCGGTCTTCAGTCTGTAACCTCCTTCGGTTTTAAGAATCTGAATATCAAATACAGGTAAGTTGTCAATGATGCAGGGAACAGAACCTGAATTAACTGTGTAATCCTTTCCGACTATCGGTTTCAGGATATCTGCTTCCTCCTTTACCGTTTCCGCAGGGGGTGTTTCTTCCTGTTTGTTATCCGCGGGAGGTGTGTCTTCCTTCGGGGTCTCCGCAGGAGGAACGTCTGCAGGAGGTTTCTCATCGGGCTTTGGTTCCTGATTGAGTATGTCGTTAACCGTGTCCTGCACATCGGGTGCGGCCACGGGATCGCATGCTGTCACTAACAGCAAGGCAAGAATTGACAGTACAATGATTCTTTTCATTTCCATATCCCCTTTTTTCATAATTTGTATGCCAATAGTATGGGTGCCGAACTGGGAATATGTCTATTTGTATTAAAATATAAAAATACGGGGGATATTTTTATATATTTTCCTTTTCGATCTGGAAATACCATGTTACACTGCGAGCATAAAGGATCCTTTTGTTTTGTAATCGGGAGGGAATTCATCGATTGATTCTGTCGGCACCGTACCGTTCACAGAGGGGAGGCCGAACGGTACCATGCAGGATAGTAAAAAAGGACAAATCGTTTGGGCTCTGAAATAATCAGGCAACTGACACTTAATGCAATGCTTAACTGCACGGATGCTGCAGCCAGCGAAATTTTCATAAACTACATCAGCAATAACAGGAATGGAAATGATGTTAATCTGAAACTCAGTTATGTTCACAAGCTTCTTGTAAGCGGAAAGATGAAGTTTCATGAACTGGAGCAGCGCATGTATGAAGGAACGGTAATTCCGGATGAATACACGGATTTAGGTAACATTTCCGAATACACGCCGAAAGAGCTGCTTGATCTGCTGAGGAAAAAGAATGTTCATCTTGATGGAAGTCTTCAGAATCTTGCATCAAATGCAAAAAGAACCAGGAACATCACCATGAACTACCTCATTGCCGCTAAGGATGTTCTCGGGATGGGAAGTATTACGGAAGTGCTCTGGAACATGAAACAGCTGAGAGCAGATGAAGGGTGAAAGGTTTTACATAAAGTAGCAAGAA
>JBJEWN010000475.1:0-1638 GCA_051885075.1 Bullifex sp. | reverse complement strand
GTTTGCAGCCTGCTGAAGCGTTGATGTGGTAAACGGAGGCATCGGAGTGTGTCTGCTCGTCCTGTTGGTAACACTGTCGATGACAAATGGTCCCTTCCTGCACAGCTCCTCAACTTCCAGGGACAGTGCTTCATCCAGCAGCAGGGCCTTATTGCTGAATGCACCCGTTACGGGATCAAAATCCTTTCCGGTCGCAACCCTCTTTCCCCTGTATTCCTCCAGAGTTGCCTCGAAAGTCCTGCCATCAGAGGCAGACAGCACGGCCTTCACGTCGTAGTAACGGGAAGGAACGTAGGACAGACGTTCATTCTCCCTGTCCACGAGGAATCTGAGGCCTACGGACTGCACCCTTCCTGCGGAGAGTTTTTTGTTTGAAAGTCTCTTCCAGAGCACGGGAGATACCTCATAACCGTAGAGACGGTCAACTATTCTCCTGTCCTCCTGAGCCTTCACAAGTCTGAGGTCAAGCTCACGGCCCTTTGTCAGCGCTTCATTCACTGCCTTCTTCGTGATCTCATGGAAAACCATCCTTCCGGTCGGTACCTGAGGTTTCAGCAGTTCAAGCAGGTGCCATGAAATCGATTCTCCCTCGCGGTCCTCATCGGTTGCAAGCAGGAGCTGATCACACTTTTCAAGCTTTTTCCTCAGATCGGCAATGAGGGCGTTCTTGCCTTCCGTTATCACATATTCGGGTCTGAAGTCATGCTCCACATCGACGCCGAGACTATCGGACGGAAGATCCCTCACATGGCCTTTACTGGCCACTACAGTGAAGTTCTTTGGAAGATATTTCTTAATGGTATTTGCTTTTGTTGGAGACTCAACTATTACTAATGTCTTTTTTTCCGGATCAAATTCCATATATCACACTCCGTTTTTCCCTGTTAACATATTTCGGGAAAAACGGTTTGTCAAGGAAGAATTTTATCACTGTATATACTTATTACTTTGTAATAAAAAAAATTTATTCCACTCTTTCAAGACGGAACGCAAAAGGATCTGAAGGGTCCTCGCCCCTGAAAAGCGCCTTCTCTATCAGATCTGATCCGGAGTTTCTGAAAATCGC
Organism: Bullifex sp.; assembly: GCA_051885075.1. Taxonomy (GTDB): domain Bacteria; phylum Spirochaetota; class Spirochaetia; order Sphaerochaetales; family Sphaerochaetaceae; genus Bullifex. The sequence continues at coordinate 572 of JBJEWN010000475.1, read as the reverse complement.
ATAGGTTCCGGTCTCATCACAGCGGAAGAGGAATTCGGTATTTGTCGGGACCTTAATGCCGAATGCCTTTGACACGATGTTAAGGACCGATGAATCAGTCGTTACGGTAAAGCCCTGAATCTGGAAGGAAGACGGCATGATATCCAGTTTGTTTATCCGGCTGCATATATCCTTATATACCTTTGCAAGAGGCAGATCGGATCTGAACTTTATCCAGTCCCACGGTCCGTCATAAGGCTCGAAAGGGAAAAAGGGAATGTATGTTCCGTCCACCGGATAGCTTATGGCCATGTACTGTCCGTCAGGCCCTTCCCTGAGCTCTGCACGGAACTCCAGAGTCTTCAGTTTTCCGTTATTGTCATCATCAGTGGTGTTCACGAAGCGGTAAGTGCCTGAATAAGTTCCGGTGGTGAATGAGACCTTTTCGGCATGGAGGGTATTTCCGGCCTTATCCCTTACTCCCAGAATGACAGTGTAATCCTTCAGCTGGTCCAGGTGGGATACAGTGTACTCCGTTTCCCCCTTTGAAAGCCTGATAAGAGGGGCTCCGTCCAGGTAAAGGTCGTAATAAA
>JBJEWN010000474.1:0-1641 GCA_051885075.1 Bullifex sp. | reverse complement strand
GGGGCATACAGTCTTTCGGGAATCTCACACTTGAAAATCTTCTGGAGAGAGTATAAATGCTTGTTGACATGCATAAAGCGCCTGCACTTTCAGGCCACGATTATCCGTCAGTTCCGGACTGGAACGTTTCTCCGTCGAAGCGCTTTGCCTGCGCCGACGTTACGATCAACTACTACAGGAACGTACGTACCGCCTCGGGAGAGGATTATGTGTGCATAGCACACTCCCTTGTGGCATTTCACGACGGTGTCCCGCGCTTCGCCGTTTCCGTGGAGAAACAGGATCTGAGGTCCCTTTCCTCATTGCTTGGAACGCAGCTCCGTGATCTTCAGAAAGAGTACGGTGTAAAGGGGTATCTCACTGAAGGAGCCGTAATACTGTACGGTAACGGGGAAAGGGAGGAAATGGGAGCCCTGCAGACGGAGGAAAAGGAAGAGTATCTTCTTCCTTATCTTTTCGACATTCTGCTGGACAGCATTGATTACATTGAGGAAGTCGTCCCGCTAAACTAACGGGAATCGGTCCCAGAGTGAGTGGTAGACCGTTTTGATCATACCCCTTTTTTTCTGGTAATTGTTCTTTACCGCATCTTCGTAAATCTCAAGCACGCGGGATGCGAATGCATCGGAGCTGAAGTTCGTATCGGCAAACTCCTTGGCCCTTGTACGCATTTTCATACCCTCTTCAGGGTGCTCGATGAAGTATGTCAGGTGCTTCTTGAACTCCTCCTCACATGTGAATGACCATCCGGTCTCACCTTCGAGCAGGACATTGTCAAGGCATTCGTCCTTTTTGCACAGCAGCGGAAGCCCGCTGGAAAGGGCTTCGATGTAGGTAAGTCCCTGAGTCTCGCTCTGGCTTGCGGAAACGAATATGCTTCCGAGCCTGTAATACTTGGCAATGTCATCCTGACTTACCATACCCGTGAATACGGTTTTCGGTGCAAGACCGGTTGTTGCGATCTGCTGCTCGATGGTCTTGCGGTCCGGACCATCGCCCACTATCAGGAACTGGTAGTCATGCTCCCGGTAGTCGGAAAGGTAGTTTATCACTTCAAGCAGGTTCTTTTCCTTGCCGAGGCGTCCGACGAAGATGAGGGTGGGTACATCCTTCCTGATGCCATGGCGCTTCCTCATCATTTCAGTTTCCTCTTCGGAGACCGGAGCGTTGTATTTCGTAAGGTCAAGACCTGTCGGAATGACTATTATCTTTTTCTTTATGCCGTACCCCTGAAGCTGGAGCTTTGTCTTTTCGGTTGGAGCTATTATTGCCTGCATGTATGACGTCACATGCTTTATGTAGGCCTTAACGATGGGCTTTCCCATCTTCTTTGAGAGGGCAAGGTAGTGCACGTAATCCTCGTAATCGGTGTGATATGTGTGGATCATAGGTGCATTGGTCTTTCGGGAAATATCCTTAGCCAGCTTATACGTCGAGAATTCGGTGTTTGTATGTATGACATCAGGCTTCCAGTCGATCAGATCCTGTATGAACCTCCTGTTGACCGGATGTTTGACCCTGATGTCCGGATATATTCTGTCCATGCTCATGGAACCGATGTAAATCACATTATCCTTGATGTGCGTTGAGACCGACTCGGAGAGGGTCAGAACCTTCACGTCATGGCCTTTCCTCTCAAGG
>JBJEWN010000473.1:0-1655 GCA_051885075.1 Bullifex sp. | reverse complement strand
GATCTGGCAGGAACCGACAGCCGGGTCAAATACCACCATATCAAACTCACCTACTGCAAACTGCAGGGTGAATACCTGTTTATCAGGATCCACCATCATCGTTTCAAGAAGAATTATTTCCTCAAGCATCCTTCCCTTTATATCAGACAGGATCCTTGCTGTTATGCGCTTTCGCTCATCTGCCGATACACTCAGAAAAGTCTCATCCATCATCAGGGACTTTATCAGTGACTCGGACTGTGAATATCTCAGTCCGGGCTGAGTGAATACAACTCTGAATGTGGTTCCTTTGGGATCATTGATATCCCTGACCGGTATTTCCCTGATAAGATCAAGAAGATTAAGATACTCTTTTATCTGAATACGGTGGATATCCCCTATTTCGGTTTTCCTGTCAGAAACATTCCTTATTTTAAGGAAACCCATGATGTTTTCCGTGAGCTTCTTTTCATCAACCCTGTCGAGTGTATCAGTTGGGTTTTCCCTGTCTTTTCTCATGATATCCTTTGCGGAACCGAAATCATGTGAAACAAAATCATTGACAAGCACTTTCAGGGCAAACTCATGATTCATGTCCTCGACTATTCTGTTGATTACATTAATCAGCTCATCATTGTCATAAAGTTCCTTCAGACTTCTGAAATGACTCCCGTTCCTGTAGTATTTCAGTGAATGCTGAATGTTCTCCGCTATGGCAGTGTTCACATACTCACCGGTTCTGTCCCCGGACTCAAACAGAATCCTGTTATAATCATCCCCGCTTTGAGTCATTGTTCCGCCATACATTATGTATCGGTCAATATCTTTTATCCCGAGTACACGTGAAAATTCCCTGAATGGAATGAAAGTAGTGTGAAGCAACATGCATCTGTCATACAGTTCCTCATCCTCAGAAAACAGGAAACCAAGCGAATCAGTCCCGGACAGGACAATCTTCATTCCGGATGCAACATAGATATCGGAAAGCAGGGCGGCACCCTGGATGAAATCCCCCATAAGTGTAACCTCATCAATGAAAACATAGCGGTATCCAAGACGTTCAAGCAGCTTCAGATCACTGCTCAGATCTGCCATTGTATTGGAAGAAGAAACCTGGATGTAAGCGGAAAGTCTTCTTTCCGTATCATCCATCTCAGCGATCGCCTGACGCATCATTGTGGTCTTTCCGGTCCTTCGAAGGCCAAAAAGTATGCATACGTAATCAGGAGATTCCTGATTAACATACTTTAACAGCTTACTGAACTGCTCTCTTTTCAGATATTTTCTGACCGGATTCACAAAATCATCGAGCTTTGCGCCCGTCCTGATGTTTGTTCTGAACAGGGAATCAGGTTCCATAATGGGGGATGAACCATACTTCAGCATCTGTTCAAGCATTTTTCTGCGCTCTATCAGGGTCTCAAGTGCCTTCTTTTCCTCTCCATGGACAATTCGTGACCTCTGTTTTCCGTCTTCAGTCCATTGATAATATGTGTATTCCCGTCCCTTGATTTTCTTCACAGTAAGGCCTCCGGATGGAAGCCCCCTGATTTCCGATAATATCCGTGATGTCGTCATGTATTGATGATAGTCCAGTTAACTTTATTTTATCAAGATTAAGTGGCTCTTCCGGCATAGATGTGGGTAGGCTGTAAGCAGTAATTACTTTCATCATA
>JBJEWN010000472.1:0-1656 GCA_051885075.1 Bullifex sp. | reverse complement strand
TTCTTTTCCGCTTTTTCGCGTTATATTCATCCCTGATGGCCTTTTCCTGTTTCTCGGCCTCACTCATCACCACATTATCCCTGATATTATCTGCCATTTTCCTCTTCTCCTATAAGTTCAGCAGTCTGATCCTGTTCTGAAGGATCAGGCCGTCGATGATGACGCTCATCGTATCGTATTCATCCATCTGAGCATTGAACTCAGCCTTCCTGAGTTCCGCGTCGGTTACAAGGCCAACATCATGAAGGGCCTTCACGTTTTCCAGATTTGCCTTCAGGTATTCGCTGTTGGCCTGGCTCTGGATTTTCGTAAACTCATACTGCATTATGTCAAGTTCAAGGGCCCTTGCCGACTGAATGTAAGATGTAAGTTCGTCCTGAGCACTGTTCTCAGCGGAAATGATGAGGTTGCTGAGTCCCTGAAGCTCCAGCTCATCCTTTTTGGTTGTGGTCTTATTCTGCCATGTACCCGAAACGGTCAGTGACGGAGTATCGAACTTATTGTCCCTTGCATTATAGGAAAACCCGACAGAGGAACCTAATGTCCAGTTATTCTGACTGTAGGTGGCTCCTGCATTCATCCCGACTGAGTTTGTTTCATTCATCAGCGTTCTGGAGTTTGTGCCTGTAACACTGCCATTCACGGCAACTGCCTGAGGATTCATCTGTGCGAACCTCCCTGCATAATTCTCCTTTGCGATTTCAGCGTCTATCTGCTTGATGATGACACCGGTGTTTCCGCCGGGAAGCATCGTGAATGTAAGATCAGGCTCAGGAAGGTCTGTTACACCGTCCCATTCCAGTCCTGTCAGGGTTTTATACTGTGACTTTGCATTCTCGATCTGACGCTCAAGGGCACTTACGGTATTTTTTGAGATGTTTATCTGATTGACTGCCTGCTGCCAGGTAACCGAACCTTCCGTCACCTGTCCGAGCGTAACTTTGTCATTAAGGCTCTTTTCACTTTCCTCAAGGTTAAAGCTCTGGGATGCAAGGCTCTTTTCCGTTGAGAGGAGTGTCCTGATGCTGTTAAGGACTGAATTCTCGAATGTCAGGATCGTATTCTGATACGAATACTCACTTGACAGCAGTGACTTGGAATTTGAAAGGGCTGAAAGCACATCCTTGTCATATCCGGAAAGGTCGAATACATGACTGACCTTCAATGACGGAGATGCGGAATAGAGTGATGTGTCATCGTAATCCAGTGTATACGGCACTGATGCCTCTATCGTGGTCGCACCGTCATTCGGAAGCACCACCTTCACGGAAGGAGTGATGGCAAGGGACGGGGACACCTTGGCTATCCCGCTGACAGTGACCGCAACTTCATCCTTAAGTTCATTCTTTTCAACTGTTATCTGGGAGTTCCTGTAAGATATCTCGGCATTTTTCAGCGTGATGCTGTTTGCCTTGGCCCCCTCAAGTATATCGCTGTACGGCGCTGCGCACAGAGTCATGGCAGTCATGAGCAGTGTCATGACCAGAACACATGTTTTCTTCATTTACTGTTCCTTATCTCTTAGAATTTAGTGACTGGAAATATAAAAGACAAGGAGGAATTCTGTAGTTTCGGTGAAGAATACATGATATCTGCATCATTATGGATCGAGTAGACTAGGCACCTCACGGTGCTAGCCCCTCACGGATCCGGACG
>JBJEWN010000471.1:0-6465 GCA_051885075.1 Bullifex sp. | reverse complement strand
TTTAAGGAGCTGGCTGTGTCTTCAGTAGCAGTATTTTTTCAGCATCTAACAAATGGCCTGACACTTGGCGGTATCTATGCGCTCATCGCGCTCGGATACACGATGGTTTACGGCATATTGAAGTTCATCAACTTCGCTCATGGTGACATCCTCATGGTCGGAGCATACATGGGCATGTTCGCTTTTGATTTCCTCCGCGGGGATGCTCCCCTTGGAGCCTGGACCTTCATTTCATTCCTGCTTGCAATGATTTTCTCCGCTGTATTCTGTGCGGTCCTCGGAATGTTCATTGAGAAGGTTGCGTACAAACCCCTGAGAAGGGCTGCTAGACTTGCACCGCTGCTTTCGGCAATCGGTGTTTCATTCATACTTTCCAACGGAGCTGCCTGGCTTTGGGGCACTCAGTCGAGAAAGCTCAACTATCCATTTGACAATTCACCCATGACATTCATGGGAATTTCCATAACACCTCACCAGATCCTGGTCCTGGTCGTATCATTTGTCATGATGATCGCGCTCAAGCTCTTTGTTGACAGGTCCAGAATGGGTAAGGCAATGAGGGCAACCGCCCTTGATCAGGATACTGCGGAGCTGATGGGCATAAACGTCAATTCCGTCATCTCCCTGACATTCGCCCTCGGTTCCGCCCTTGCCGCAATAGGCGGCATGCTTATCGCACTTGATTACAAGTGCTATCCGACACTGGGAACGATGACTGGACTCAAGGCCTTCGTCGCTGCCGTTGTCGGCGGTATCGGAAACATCACGGGTGCTATGCTCGGCGGCATCATCCTCGGCCTTGTCGAAACCTTCGGCGTTGCCATCCTCGGAATCCCCCAGGGCTACAGGGACACGATCGCATTCGTTATCCTCATCATCATCCTCCTGCTGAAGCCGGAAGGTCTGCTTGGCAAGGTGGAAAAGGAGAAGGTATGAGTTTCTTTCAGATTATCCTGATCTACACATGCATCTATGCGCTGATGGCAATCGGCCAGAACCTCATCACCGGTTACGGCGGCATGCTCAGCCTCTGTCAGGCCGGTTTTTTCGCAATCGGTTCATACACCACTGCAATCCTGACGACCACATACGGCTGGAACTTCTGGATGACACTTCCCGTTGCCGTTCTTATTTCGGCATTCTGCGGCTTTGTCATCGGCATGCCCACATTAAGGCTGAAGGGTGACTACCTGGCCATCGCGACGCTCGGTTTCGGTGAAATCGTCAGAAACGTGATAAATAACTGGGACAGCCTTACCAAAGGACCGATGGGAATCCAGAAGATTCCTCAGGTTGCCATCTTCGGCTTTAAGTTCAATCCGTACAAGAAGACAGCATTCCTCATAATGCTCATCGTGATCCTTGCCGTCACATACTTCCTTTTCCGCCGTCTGGCACGTTCCCGCATGGGCCGCGCCCTTGCAGCCGTCAGGGAAGATGAGATCGCTGCCGCATCCATGGGCATTAACACAACAAAATACAAGGTTGCCGCATTCATTCTCGGAGGATCCGTTGCGGGAATCGCAGGTTCCTTCCAGGCTGTCTACATTCTCTCGGTAACACCCGGTACATATACCTTCATGGTTTCGATCATGGTGCTGTGCATGGTCGTTCTCGGAGGAATGGGAAACTTCCTGGCATGTATCCTTGGTGCATTCCTCATTCAGTTCATTTCCTACTTCCCCCAGCTTACGGGACTCACCAACGTCATTCCGGCCCAGGCAAAGCAGATCATTTTCGGTCTCATCCTCGTCGTCATGATGATCTGGAGGCCTCAGGGCATCATGGGACGTGAGAAGTTCAATTATTCCGGCGTTAAGAAGAGCCGCAGGGGGACAAAATGATGCTGCTGGAAACTGAAAAACTTTCAAGAATCTACGGCGGTGTCGTTGCCGTCAATGAGGTGGACTTCCGCGTTCAGGAAGGTCTCATAACAGGTCTCATCGGTCCCAACGGTGCCGGTAAGACAACCCTTTTCAACAACATGACCGGACTGGATACCCCGACGAAGGGCAAGGTCATGTTCGAGGGTAAGGACATTACGGGAAAGAAGGCCAATGAGATATGCCGGCTCGGAATTGCGAGAACATTCCAGAACATACGTCTTTTTAAGGACATGAGTGTCGTCGAGAACGTCATGATAGGCCGTCATTTCAAAGTCGGTGACAAGAATAAAGGCCGTTTCCTTCAGGCTGTGAAGAGCTACTTCGTCATGGGCGGTGAGGAAAAGGAAATATATGCAAAGGCAATGGAATACCTTGACTTCTTCGGACTTGCAGACTTTAAGGATGATGATGCGAAGTCACTTCCTTACGGACACCAGAGGGAGCTCGAGATTGCAAGGGCAATGGCCACGGAGCCGAAACTTCTTTTTCTCGATGAGCCTGCCGCAGGCATGAACCCGCAGGAAACGGAGCATCTGATGGAAACTATTTCCAGAATCCGCGCGACAGGTGTCAGCGTCGTTCTCATCGAACACGACATGAAGCTCGTCATGAACATCTGTGATGAGATCACGGTACTGAACTTCGGAAACAAGATCGCATCGGGTACCCCCAATGCGATAAGGCATGATCCTGCCGTAATTGAAGCTTATCTCGGATCAGAGGAGGATGACTGATGGCTGAACTGCTGACAATTGAAAACATCGATGTATGCTACGGCAACATCAAGGCTCTTTCCGATGTTTCCATGCATGTCGATCAGGGAGACATCGTGTGTCTCATCGGCGCCAATGGTGCCGGTAAGTCCACACTTTTAAAGGCCATCGTCGGTCTTGAAGGCCTGACTGCCGGTCAGATCACATACGACGGTGAAGTTATCTGTCAGGCAAAGAAGACCCGTCATACCACCGATCAGATTGCCAAGATGGGTATTTCACTTGTTCCGGAAGGCCGTCACGTCTTTGCCGACATGACCGTTGAGGAAAACCTCGACATGGGCGCCTTCATGGTACGTGATCAGGCCCTCATCGCACGGAAGAAGGAAGAGATGTATGACTTCTTCCCCATTCTCGGTGCAAGAAGGAAGCAGAAGACAAGAAGCCTCTCCGGTGGTGAACAGCAGATGATGGCAATCGCCCGCGCTCTGATGTCATCGCCCCGTCTCATACTGCTCGATGAACCCGGACTGGGCCTTGCCCCTCTCATCATCCAGGATATCTTCAACAAGATTGCCCTGATCAATCAGCAGGACAAGGTTACCATATTCCTGGTTGAGCAGAATGCGAGAATGGCGCTTAAGGCATCCAGTAAGGGCTATGTCATGGAGAACGGACGCATCGTTCTCGCCGACGAGGCATCAAAGCTCCTTACCAACGAGAAGGTAAGGGCCGCATACCTCGGACAGTAACGATTTTTGCCTTTAATCTTTCACTTCGTTGGTGTAATATTAAAGGTGACGGAGGAAAATCATGATTATCGAAAGAAGAATGACCAAGAACCCGGTTACCATAAATCCTGAGGCAAGCGTCGTTGAGGCCTCTGAACTGATGAAAAAGGAGAAGGTTCACCGCCTTCCCGTGCTTGACAGGGACAAGAATCTCATAGGTGTCATTTCTGAAAAGGACATCCTTTTCGCAACTCCCTCACCGGCATCATCGCTTTCAATTCATGAGATGGCTTATCTTCTTTCAAAGCTTACTGTGCGTAAGCTCATGACGAAGAATCCCGTCACGATCAGCAGGACAACCACCGTTGAGGAAGCCGCCCGTCTCATGGTAGACCAGGATCTTTCATGCCTTCCCGTAGTTGAGGAAGGAAAGCTCGTCGGAATCGTTTCCAAGAGTGACATGTTCAAGATCCTTCTTGAGCTCTTCGGGGCACGTCACTTCGGAGTAAGACTGTCATTCCTTGTCGATGACAAGCCCGGAACGATCGCCGCTGTCAGCCGCGCAATCAGCGATGCCGGTTATGACATCATCTCATTCGGCACATTCATGGGTACCGATCCTTCCAATGCCATCTGTACGATCAAGGTACAGGGCTGTACAAAGGAAGCCCTCCTTGAGCTCCTTTCACCGCTTGTGAAGGAGATCCTTGACATCAGAGAAGTGTAAGGATGGGAAGGAAGAAGGACAAAAGAGCGGCTGTAAACAGTCGCTCTTTTAAAAAGGAAGAGGATGAGATATTAGACTCACCCTTTAAAAACATCGTACTTAAGGAAAAAAAGGAAGAGCCTCAGAAGAAAAAGCCTCAGGTTGAAAAGAAGAAGCCCTCTGAAATAGTGCAGGGTTATGATCCCGGTGCATCCTTTGCCGACATACTTTCCAACTGGGAACGGACCGGAAATCCCTATGCGATGCCGCACGAAAAAAAGAAGGAAAAGAGTGTACCTGCAAAGCAGGCTTCCTTCGGTGACATCCTTGCTTCCTGGGACCGGATGACGGATCCTGAAGTGCAGAGAAGAAAGCAGGACCCCGGAAGGGTGTCTCCGGCGTATAAACCTACAAAGGACTTCGGTGCGCTTCTGGACCAGTATGAGGGAAAGCTTCCTCAGAAGAAAGAGGATGCTCCCGTGCGCCGTAAGGAAAAGGACAGCGTTCCGCTTGCCTCTTTCTTCCGGGAAATGGAAGATGATGATGAGCGGCCGTCAGACGTCACCTGGTCTGTGTTCGGTGATAATGATGGAAGAATAGCATCTCCTGAGACAAAGAAGGAAAATGCAAATGCTCCGGTAAAAAAGTCCGATAAGCGGAAATCAAAGGAATATAAGCCGACGAAGGACTTCGGTGCGCTGCTGGATGAGTTTGAAGGCAGAAAGCCTCAGCCTGTCAGAGAGGAAGGGAAATCAGAACAGGTTCCCGTGAATAAGAGCAAAGAGCCTGAAGTCAAGAAGCCTACCTTCTTCCGTGAAAAGGAAGAGGATGACGAGAGACCTGCAGGCGTTGCCTGGTCCGTATTCGGTGACAATAAGCCGATCGGGCGTCCCGTGAAGGAAGAACCGGAGACGGTAAGCATTCCTGAGTCTGAAACTGAGAAACGGATATCTGAAGAATATAAGCCTACTAAGAACTTCGGGGCGCTGCTGGATGAGTTTGAAGGCAGGAAACCTCAGCCTGTCAGAGAGGAAGGGAAATCAGAACAGGTTCCCGTGAATAAGAACAAAAAGCCGGAAGTCAAGAAGCCTACCTTCTTCCGTGAAAAGGAAGAGGATGACGAGAGACCTGCAGGCATCGCCTGGTCAGTATTCGGTGACAATAAACCGATAGTGAGACCTCAGATACCGGAAAGGAAGCCTGAAAAGGTTCCTGAAGAGAGTAAACCCGTTTCTCCCGTACCACGAGTTCAGCCGAAGAAATCACGGCTGTTCAATGAGAGCGTGAGGAAGATGCCTGAGAAGACCTTCGATGAAATCCTGAAGGAAAAGGGCGAAGTGAAAAGGAAACAGAGGGTAAAGACCCTGAATGAACTCAGGATAATGCTTCCATCAGCAACCCTTGATCTTCACGGAATGGGATATACGGAAGCAGAGAGCGAAGTTAACCGCTTCCTCGACGAGGCGCTTTCATCCCGCATCGAGAAGGTGGCCATCATCCATGGCAAAGGCCTTCACTCAGATGACGGGGAAGGCGTGCTGAAGGAACTTGTTTACACCATTCTGGAACGCCGTGGAATTGCCAGGGAAATAACGGTTCCCAAAGCCCAGTACGGGGGCTCGGGAGCAGTATGGGTAATATTGAAGAAGAACACGGAAGAAGAGCCGTCCGCATGAGGGGCGGCTCTCCTTTTCCGGGGGATCAGAGGATTATCAATACACTCTCTCTGGGGTAAAAACGTTCAGAAAAGGATAGATTTTTTCAGTTGAAATTGAGGCTTTCCGACGGGATGATAAAAGTAGAAAGCCAAAAAAGGAGGCAATTTCAATGAAAAAAGCATTAGTTCTGTTACTTTGTCTGGTGACTCTCCTTTCTTCCGTTTTCGCTCAGGGCGCAAAGGAAGTGGATACCGACCAGCCGATAACACTTGAGTTCTGGACACATGAGGATGCTGCAAGACAGGCTCTTGAGGAAAGATACATCGAGGAGTTCAAACAGCTCCATCCGAACGTGACCGTCAATGTCACAAGACAGTCAGCAGAGAAGCTCAGAGAGCTTGTTCAGACCGCATTCGCATCCGGCGAAGGTCCCTCATTCTTCAACCTCCCGATTGAGAATGAGTTCCAGTACATCGAGGCAGGCCGCGTCGCTCCCGCAGATTACGCAACACTCGGTTTCAAGGATGCAAAGGATCTGCTCGCAGCATATGCTGACGGCATGATCGACGCAGTCTACTATGACGGTGACATCTACGGTCTTCCCCTTGAGACAACCAACTGGTCAATCTTCATGAACAAGAAGGTTTTCCGCGATGCTGGTCTTGATCCTGAAAAAGACTATCCGAAGACATGGGAAGACATGGTTGAAGTTTCCAAGAAGATCATCATCCGCGAAGGCGACATCATCAAGCGCCGCGGTTTCGACTTCAG
>JBJEWN010000470.1:0-1665 GCA_051885075.1 Bullifex sp. | reverse complement strand
TCATGTACGGGCTGTCAAGGCTGGCTCCGGCCATGGCGACGATCTGACCGTTCTCACTTATGGATGCACCGAAAATATCCGGAGTGCGCTCTGAAAACAGAAAAGCTTCATCAAAGCCTGCATTCTCAAACTGCCGTATTTCCTCCCGGGAGTAAGTCGTGACACCTTCCGGTGGAGTGGCAGATATTCTGTCAGAGATAAAGAAAATGTGAACCTGACTGATCCTGTAGCCGTATCGTTTTATCAGATTCTCAATCGATGAGATGGTGCCGGATTCAAATACCCACTCCCCGTCAGCATTTTCCAGCTTTCCGGACAGCGAGGATATGATATCCTCCCTTCCCGTCATCAGAAGACTGTTTCCGGTGGCACATGCCTTTAAAAAACACGTCCTTCCGTCACTGTCAAAGAGCCTCATGCCTTCATGGGGCTCATACACAGTGAAATGGTTCTTTCCGTCGTACACTTTTTCAGGCGAGATGGAGTAATCGATGGAAAGCTGGCGGGCAAGTGTCCTGCTGATCACTGAAGTTTTTCCTGTTTTGCCCTGATGAGCCTTACGGCTTCTTCCTTATCAAGAAGCGTAAGATCGTTCTTGAACTTTGCAGGAAGCGCGATGTTCACATCCCCGTACTTAAGATATGCCCCATAGCGTCCGTTCAGAACGCGTACGGGAATTTCCTCAAATGTTCCCAGGTCCTTTAAAGGAAGGGTTCTTTCCTCCGCAGCCTTTATGATCGTGACAAGATCATCTTCAGTGAGGCTGTCGGCCCTGTCCTGGTCTGCCTTTGTAAGCCGGTAGTTTTTGTCCCCGCATTTTATGTACAGACCGAAACGTCCCTTAAGCACCTCGATGGGCTTACCCTCATAGGTGCCCCTGAAGCTTCCTTCAGAAGGTTTTGATGCTTCCTCACCATGTCTTTTAATGATCGCCTCGATTTCTTCCTGAGTGAGCTCTGCAGCCCTTGCCTTCTCATCCTTTGAAAGGGCGATGTTTGAACTGCCCCACTTGAGGTATGCTCCGTAGCGTCCCTTCTTCAGTGAAACGGCCTTTCCTCCAACCGGTTCATACTCACGGCCCTTTGATGAGGCGCCATCCCTCTGCACGAGTGCAAGTGCTTTTTCGCTGCTGAGTTCGGTAAGGGGACCGAATACCTTGAAGTTCGACCCCTTGTATGTGATGTATCCTCCGTAGGGCCCGTTATTGACGGTGATGTCATTGCCTTCCTCATCCCTGGCAATGACCTTCGGAAGCGAGAAATAGAAATCAATCTCCTCTTCGGTATAGCTTTCGGCACTCTTCTTTCCCTTGGGCACATTGCATGTCTTATCCCCGCGCTGCCAGTACTGTCCGCGTCTTGAGTTCTTAAGCTGTGTCCTTCCGTCATCAGGTGCGGCTTCAGGACAGATCTCTGATGAGATCAGGGCAGAGACATCATCCTCATTCATCATTCCGGGACAGAGGGTATCGGAAAGATTGACCATGACGGCTTTTCCATCCTCCCTCTTTCTGTCAAGGAGCAGATATGAGCCGTAAGGTCCCACCTTTATCTGATAATTGACAGTTTCTCCGCTGATAACTGATTTACCGCTGAGGTGCGGAAATACAAGTGTCTTTGCATCAAGTCTCTCATTCCTTGCACTATCCACAAGGGTCTTAAGGCC
>JBJEWN010000469.1:0-6473 GCA_051885075.1 Bullifex sp. | reverse complement strand
TCGAAGTGACATTCTCCTCTTTTTCATAAAACCCCGCAATGGCAGATCTTATGAGGTTAATGGGCTCTGATCCGCTTTTCCTGAAAAGCAGCCTGTACATGTATTTTGCATTCCTGTCCGGTATCGATGATACCCAGTCATCACTCATCCCAGGTTTCGATCTCATAGCTGTATCCCTGCTCTGCGAGGAACTTCTGCCTGTTCTGTGCGAAATCCTCCTCGCTGGTGTATTTCGTCACTATCGTGTAAAAATGACTGTCCTTCTCCTTTGGACGGAGTATCCTTCCAAGCCTCTGAGCTTCTTCCTGACGGGAGCCGAAGCTTCCTGAAAGCTGGATTGCAACTGAAGCATCGGGCAGATCGATCGCATAGTTAGCTACTTTGCTGACGATGAGAACACTTTCCTTTCCGCTTCTGAAGTCATCGTAAAGTTCATCCCTCCGTTTATTGGAAGTGCTGCCCGTTATCATGGGAAAACCGAATCTCTTCTTCACTTCATCCAGCTGATCAAGGTACTGGGCAATGATCAGGATCCGGTCACCTTCATGCTTTTCAAGAAGTTTTTCAAGAACCGTGAACTTGAATGGATTTTCCGCAGCAACCCGGTAACGTCCTGCATTGCCGCGGGCCTTTGCATATTCCAGTGCCGACTCATCTGACAGCGGTACCCTTATTTCATGGCAGTGGGCTGTCGCGATGAATCCCTGCTTTTCCAGCTCCGACCATGGAGTATCGTAACGTTTCGGTCCGACGAGGGAGAATACCTCAGCCTCCCTGTGGTCCTCCCTGACAAGCGTTGCGGTCAGGCCCAGCCTGTACACGGACTGTATTTCAGCTGTGACCTTGAAGCATGCTGCGGGCAGCATGTGCACTTCATCGTACACTACAAAGCCCCATGGATTGTCACGGAGAAGGGAAAAATGCTTATATTCCTCACTGTCTGCCTGGCGGTATATCATGATCTGGTATGTTGCGATCGTTACAGGCTTTACTTCCTTCACATCCCCGCTGTACTCACCTACCATCTCTTCCGTCAGGGTTGTTTTCGCAATAAGCTCACGCTTCCACTGATGCACGCTTGTCACGTTGGGGCAGAGGATAAGGGTGTCTGTCTTCAGACGGCACATTGCGTGGATGGCAACCACGGTCTTTCCAGAGCCGCATGGAAGAATGATGTTTCCGTATCCTTTTCCGGCTCCTCCGTCCCCTAAGAATGCATCCACCGCTTCCTTCTGATATGGGCGGGGAGAGAAGACATCGCTTCTTTCCTCCATTTCAAGGTAAGGCCCCTTTTTCAGTGGAACAAGGTCCTCAACCGGAAAACCCAGTTTTATGAGCTGTATCTTGAATTCACCCCTGTAATACTTATTTATAAGGTATGATGATTCAGTGCATGGTTCAATGAGGTTCCTTACAGCCTTTGAACACAGTATCTGGTTCCTGAAAACCTGACTGTTTATCCTTACCTGATAGTGAAGCTCATCATAAGGCGAAAGCACCACCGCACCGTACCTGTCGAGCGAGTCCTTAATGAACCAGAGCACGGAAGAGGGAATCTCAAAGCGTGAATACTTCTCAAGACTCCCGGCTATAGTCTCATACGTCAACCCCACTGATGCGGCATTCCAGATGCTGAGAGAGGAAAGCGCGTAGGTATGGATGTGCTCAGGGCTCCTGATGAGCTCGGCAAACGGTATTATGGCACTTCTGGCAGCCTCAGCGTACGGTGAATGCACGTCCAGCAGGATTGTCCTGTCTGACTGGATGAACAGGGGCTTATCTTCCATAAGCCATCTGAACCAGAAGTCTGTCCGCAATTACCAGTGCGGCCATGGCTTCCACCACGACGACGGCCCGGGGCACGATGCATGGATCGTGTCTTCCCTTTATCGCGACCGTGACATCATCCCCTGATACGTTGACCGTGTGCTGTTCGCGGTAGATGCTGGGAGTGGGCTTGAATGCGGCGCGGAAGACGATTTCGTTACCGTTGGAAATACCTCCGAGGATTCCGCCCGCGTTGTTTGTTTCAAATACAGGCTTTCCGTCCTCCATCCTCATTGGATCGTTGTTGACGCTGCCCCTGAGGGATGCGCTTTCAAAGCCACGTCCCACTTCAAAGCCCTTGCATGCACCTAAGGAGAGCATCGCATGGGCAAGCAGTGCATCAAGTTTGTCGAAGCAAGGGTCCCCGAGGCCGGGCATCACGCCCGTGATGTGGCACTCGATGACGCCCCCTATGCTGTCCAGATCATTCTTTGCACGCATTATTTCATCAGCCATGAGAATGGCTGCATTCTCATCGGGACATGATACCTCATTGCTGAAGGTGCGGGTGAAATCAGGATTTTCCGCTCTTATTTTTCCCACCGCAACGGTTCCGGCCTTGATCGCTATGCCGTACTTCCTTAACAGGAGCTTTGCCACTGCACCTGCCGCAACACGGGTACTTGTTTCCCTTCCTGATGATCTCCCGCCTCCGCGGTAATCACGGATACCGTATTTTTCCAGGTAAGTGTAGTCGGCGTGTCCCGGCCTGAAGACGTTCATTATATCTGAGTAGTCCTTTGATTTCTGACTTGTGTTTTTCAGCATCAGGGTTATGGGGCACCCCGTCGTGACACCTTCAAACACACCTGAAATGACTTCTATCCGATCAGCTTCGTTCCTGGCCGTTCCCAGTGATGTGGAGCCCGGTCTCCTTCTGTCCATCTCGCTCTGGATGAAGGCTGTGTCGAAGGTGATGCCCGCAGGCATCCCGTCAATCGTGCATCCGAGTCCCGCACCGTGGGATTCACCGAACGTCGTTACCCTGAATAATTCTCCGAAAGTATTACCTGCCATAAGCTTCCTCCAGTTTCCGCACTATCATGTCCAGTGTCTCTTCCTTTGAGCCATATGGACCGAGGGGGATTTCGAGGTCCATGCAGCTGCGGTAAACCGCATCACGGCGTACGAAGATCGGGTGGAATGAGCCCTTCGGATCGTTTGGGTCGATGAATGGGGGAAGTCCCTTCTTCATGATGCGCTCCAGAATGAGATCCTCGTCCCTTGTCAGGTAAATGACCCTGCCGTGGGGTTTTATCATGTCCATCACCTCCCTGTTGTCGGCAGCTCCGCCTCCCAGGGAAAGCACGTAACCGTCATTTGATGACACAAAATCCCTGACTGCATCCCTTTCAACTGCCATGAAGGCATCCTTCCCGTTTGCCCTGTAATACTCCCTGACCGAGAGGGGAGCGATGCGTTCCAGAATAAGATCATCGGCATCCGCCCACTTCAGGGAGAAATGCATGGCCGTTCCCCTGGCAAATGTGGTTTTGCCTGAATGTTTCATACCAGTGAAAAACAGATTCATGAATCCTCCGAATAAGCGATTATTATAGCTGAAAACACGTTTTTGTAGAACATGATGAGAGTGGTGTGTTACAATTTCGTTTATGGTAAAAGTACTCGTCATCGTCCCCTATGAGGAACTATTAAGTGAATATGAACTGGCGATCGAACGTTCCTTCGATCCGCTGGTGAACTTCACAACGTCATTCATGTACGGGACGGATGCCCGTGAACTTGAAAAAGCATCCGACTACGACATAATAGTCGTACGCGGCCTGACGAGCAGGGCGCTCTCGCTGAAATATCCCGAGATAACAGTGGTTGACATAAGGATGGATGCATTCGATGTGGCAACCGCGCTCCTGGAAGCAAAGAAGAAGTATCCGGGGACGCTCAGGATAGGACTCATCCTTCCAAAAGCTTCAATATGCACCACCGATCTTCTTTCGGAACTGACCGGAGTGGAGGTTGTCATGAGGGAGGCTCATGGGGAAGGTGAGATGGTGACTGCGATCACGGAGCTGGCTGAGGCAGGGTGCGAGGTGTTCATAGGAGGACTTACCCTGAAGCGCATTTCCGAACGTCTGGGATACCGCTACGTTCACATCCGTACCGGGCGTGCCGCGATCGAGACCTCGATCAAGGAAGCCATTACCGCTGCCCATATCCTGGACAGGGAGCGTTCCCGCTCAGGGCTGCTGAAGGCGCTGGTGGACAACACTCCGGACTGCCTCCTCATAATAGATGAAAAGGGAGTCGTTACCGCCGCAAACCAGTCGGCATGCTCATTCTTCAGGCGTGACAGCCTGACGGGCCTTGACTCAGGACAGCTCTTTCCGATGGAACTCTTCACACTCTCCGGTGATGTCGAGGTCGTGCAGACCATAGGGGACCAGGTCGTTCTCATCACTGAGCATCCTGTCAACAGTGAAGGAGAGAAAAGGGCAACCTATGTTTCGATCAGGCCTGTTGAGGATATCAGAAGAACGGAGAGCAAGATCAGGACGAAACTTCAGCAGAAGGGACTTTCCGCAAAGTACACGTTTTCGGACATCGTGACCGGACAGGTTGAGATGAAGCAGCTGATCGCAAAAGCCCTGCGTTATGCACAGGTGGAAGGAAACGTGCTATTAACAGGGGAGACCGGAACAGGAAAGGAGCTTTTCGTTCAGTCGATGCATAACGCCAGCCCGCGGCGTGACAAGCCTTTCGTCGCGGTGAACTGTGCCGCATTTTCGGAGGAACTGCTGGAGTCCGAGCTTTTCGGCTACACTGAGGGCGCTTTCACGGGCGCTGCCAGGGGTGGACGGACGGGACTTTTCGAGCTTGCCTCGGGAGGTACGATCTTCCTTGATGAAATAGGGGAGATGCCGATACGCTGCCAGGCAAAGCTTTTAAGGGTCATACAGGAAAAGGAAGTGAGAAAGATCGGAGGTGATGAGTTCATTCCTGTGGATGTGAGGATAATGAGCGCGACCAACCAGGACATTCCCGCCCTTATCGAAAAGGGACTGTTCCGCCGTGATCTTTACTACAGGATCAATCTTCTGGCACTTCACATTCCTCCCCTCAGGGATCGCAAGGATGATATTCCCGCAATCTTCCGCCGCTTCGTCGAGCGTAAGAGCGCATCTCTGAAGACGGTAACACCGGCAGTTACCGAGGATGCGCTGGAAAGTCTGAGAAATTACTCCTGGCCCGGCAATATAAGGGAACTCAGGAACGTTGCCGAACGTGCCGTCATCTTCAGTACTTCCGGTGTCATAACCGGCCAGACCATTGCTGATATCGACAGCGAGCACATCGGATACCGTTCAGAAAGGGAAGAGGAAAGGGAGCGGACACCGGAGGGGCTTTATCGGATGTATGCCGAATCGGGCATGACGCTTGCCGAGTTCGCCGCATCAATGGGAATAAGCCGAACGACCCTTTGGAGAAAGTTCAGGAATCTGAACAAGTGAGTGTGTTTCCAATGCAACGTTTTTAACTAAATCGGTTTAGTTTTTCAGCAAATTGCTCAATGAAGATGAAACATGAAACATTATGAAACATTGAGTGAAACAAATAGTGAAACAAATCTGACCACTTTCCCGGAACTGATTTTTTATCAGCCTCGGTATAAACTTCTTTAAGATAAGAAAAAGAAGGATAAAATTGTATACAGTACACAATTTGGCACGGTTCTTTCATTGTAATTACCGCAAAAGGAGATAACACATGACTAAACCAATTATCGCCATTCTTCTTGGCGACGGGGCCGGTGTCGGGCCTGAAATCATCGCCGACCTCATTTCAAGAAGATTTTTTGACGACTTCTGCCGTCCGGTTATCATCGGTGATAAGAGAATTCTTGACCGTGCATTCGGCTATAAAGGTGTGACTGCGTCAGTGAAACCCGTGTCATCAGTGGAGGAGGCCACATGGAATGAGGGTGAGGATTATCCCATTCTTGACAGGAAAAACCTTGATCCGGCGGATGCCCCGCTCGGAAAGCTGACGGTTGAGTGCGGCAGGGCAAACCTTGACATGCTCACCTATGCCGTATCCCTCTATAAGGAGAAGAAGATTCACGGTTTCTGTTTCGGTCCCCTCAACAAGGCAGGCATGAAATCCGCAGGATGTCCCTTTGAATCAGAACACCATCTGCTTGCCCATGAGTTCAGCCATACAGCACCTTTCGGTGAGATCAATGTGTGCGGCGAGCTCTGGACGACAAGGACGACCAGCCACATTCCAATAAGTGAGGTTGCATCATCACTCTCAGTGGAAAAGATCATGAGGGCAATAACGCTTGCGGATGTTTCACTGAGAAACAGCGGTATTAAGGAACCACGCCTTGCACTGTGTGCCCTCAACCCGCATGCAGGCGAAAACGGGCTCTGCGGCAGGGAGGAAATCGACATCATTACCCCTGCAATTGAAATGGCAAGGAGCAAAGGCATCAACGCATCCGGTCCTTATCCTTCAGACATCACATTCATAAAGGCTTTCCGCGGTGAATTTGACGGTGTTGTCACGATGTACCACGACCAGGGGCAGATCGCACTCAAACTTAAGGGCTTTGACCAGGGCATCACGATTGCCGGAGGCCTTCCCTGTCCGATCGTTACCTGTGCGCACGGTACCGCATATGACAT
>JBJEWN010000468.1:0-6478 GCA_051885075.1 Bullifex sp. | reverse complement strand
CCGGCATTTCAACCTATATCTGGGTAATCAACAAAGCAAAGCCTGATGAAAGAATCGGGAAGGTTCAGCTTATCGATGCATCCCACTGTGCTGAACCTAGAAGAAAAAGTATAGGTGACAAGAGAAAAGATATCACGGACAGGTGCCGTGAACTCATCATCAAGGCTTACGGAGACTTCTCTGAAGGCGTATGTGGTGATGAGAATGGCATCTACTGCGAAAGTAAGGTTTTTGACAACGATGACTTCGGGTACAGGAGAATCACTGTTGAACGTCCTACTCTTGATGAGAACGGAAAATCAGTTCTCAAGAAGGGCAAGCCTGTAGCAGACTCATCTCTCAGGGATTATGAGAACGTTCCTTTTAAAGAAGACGTTGATGAATATTTCAGAAGAGAGGTCCTTCCTTACGCTCCCGATGCATGGATTGATCACTCTAAGACCAAGATCGGTTATGAAATACCTATGACCAGATACTTCTACCGATATCAGAAGCCGGAATCATCAGATGCCATCATGGCAAGAATCCGTGTCCTTGAACAGGATATTGCCAAGGCTCTAGAAGCTATTGCAAAGGATGGAGAGTAACCATGGCAAGAGAGATGAAGGACAGTGGCGTTGAGTGGATTGGAGTGATACCTACTAATTGGTCAACAGTTTTATTTGGTTATGTTGCTGATATATTTGGACGAATTGGTTTCCGTGGGTACACGGCAGATGATTTAGTTGCCGAAGGGGAAGGTCCTATAACATTAAGTCCCTCAAACATAATAGATCAAAAGCTGTCTTTAAAAAAATGCTCTTATATTACTTGGGATAAATACTACGAATCTCCTGAAATACAGGTTAATCATGGAGACATTATCCTGGTTAAAACAGCATCAGTAGGTAAATGTGCGATTTACTCATCAAGTAAACTTGCAACGTTAAATCCTCAGCTTGTTGTACTAAAAAACATTAAGTGCAACAGTAAATATCTATATTATTCTTTGATCTCCGATATTGGTCAAATGCCTATTATATTGGATAATTTCGGGAGTGTGATTCCAACAATTACTCAAGAAAAATTGTCCCACTATAAATTTTTATTACCATCCATTTTGGAGCAACAACTCATCGCCTCTTTCCTTGACACCAAGTGCGCCGAAATCGACAAGGTTATCGAAGCTACAAAGTCATCCATTGATGAGTACAAGAAGCTGAGGCAGGCAATCATCACAGAGGCTGTCACAAAAGGTTTTGATCCGAATGTGGAGATGAAGGATAGTGGTATTGGGGATGGTTCTAAAACTCCTATTAAGTGGAAGCTGTTGTCTCTTAAACGTTTTGTTAAAATGAACAGTGGTGATAATCTTACATCAGAAGAAATAATTGAAGGAGGTTCCTACCCCGTGTATGGTGGTAATGGTTTCCGAGGTTATTATCATTCTTATAATTGCTCAGGCTTACACGTATTAATAGGAAGACAAGGAGCACTCGCTGGGAATATTCACATTGTAGATGGTGAATACTGGGCGACAGATCATGCTATTGTCGTTTATAACAATTCAAAAATAGATACACAATTCCTTTATTACAAATTGATTGGAATGAATCTCAATCAATATGCATATGAAACAGCAGCACAGCCAGGCCTTGCTGTGAATAAAATCATAAATTTAAAATCTGTGTTTCCGATTTCATTAGCAGAACAAAATACAATTGCAGATTACCTTGACACCAAGTGTGCCCAAATCGACTCCCTCATCAAGTCCAAGGAAAAGCTTATTGAAGAGCTGACGGCATACCGTAAGTCCCTGATATATGAATACGTCACCGGAAAGAAGGAGGTACCTGCTGTATGAACCTGACTGAGAAACAGTTTGAAACGGATATCGAAGCTTAACTGCTGACAGAAGGCGGATACTCCAAAGGTATTTCAAAATACAATCCGAAGACTGGACTTTATGAGGATGTGCTCATCTCTTTCATCCAGGTTACCCAGCCTAAAATGTGGCACAAGTTCGAAGTCCTTAATCCTGATAACACCAGGATGAAGTACATAAGGGCGTTCTGCAGTGCTGTTGAAACAAACGGACTTCTTCATGTACTCCGAAAAGGCTTCACTCATCGAGGTTGTCCTTTCCGGGTATGTTACTTCAAGCCGGAATCAGAACTTAATCTGCTTGACGCGGAGATGTATGAAAAGAACATCGTCGAATGTTACCGACAGTGGTACTACTCTGCAGACACAAAGAACTCAGTAGATCTTATGATCGCCGTCAACGGCATTCCTGTTTTCGCCTTTGAGCTCAAGAACCAGTTCACCGGTCAGTGCATAGACAACGCGAAGAGACAGTGGATGTATGACCGTGATCCCCGTGAACTCTGTTTCCGCTTCAATTCAAGGATCCTTGCTTTCTTCTGCATAGATCAGCTTGAAGCATGCATGGCCACAAAGCTTGCAGGTAAGGATACATACTTCCTTCCGTTCAATCAGGGCTCCAATGGACCGGGGAAAGACGGCGGCGCAGGCAATCCGATTAATCCGAACGATTACCAAACCGCGTATATATGGAAGGAAGTCTTCACGAAGGACAGCATGCCGGACATACTCCAGAAGTTTCTCAACCTGAATGATAAGGACTCAAAGAAGACACTAATTTTCCCACGTTATCATCAGCTTGATGTTGTCAGGAAGATAATAGCAGACGTAAAGGCAAACGGAAGCGGAAAGAACTACCTCATCCAGCACAGCGCAGGCTCGGGAAAGAGCAACAGCATAGCCTGGACAGCCTTCAGACTGGCATCGCTCTTTGACTCCTACAATAAGCCCATATTCTCATCAGTCATAATCGTCACCGACAGAAGAAACCTTGATGCACAGCTTCAGGCAACTGTTTCGGGTTTTGACCATGTGGTAGGAACCATTGCCGCAATAGACAATAAGATGACTTCAGCTGATCTCAGGGATGCAATCAACGAAGGTGTGAGAATTATCGTAACAACACTGCAGAAGTTCCCTGTAATCTACCAGGAAGTGGATAAGGTCAAAGGAAGATGCTTCGGTATCATCGTTGATGAAGCCCATTCTTCACAGACCGGTGAGTCTGCAATCAAACTCAAGACTGCGCTTGCCGATACGACCGACGCTCTTAAGGAATATGCCGAAATAGAGGGTAAGTCTGAAGATGAGATTGATGCTAACGACGTTATCGTCAGGGAAATCATCAACCACGGCAAACATAAGAACCTCAGTTTCTTTGCATTCACTGCAACCCCAAGACCTGAGACGCTGGAAATGTTCGGTACCCAGTGCTTTGACGGTTCAGGTTACAGGCCGTTCCATGTCTACAGCATGAGGCAGGCGATTGAGGAAGGTTTCATCCTTGATGTCCTTCAGAACTACATGACCTATGATACCTGTTTCAGGATTGCCAAGACTACAGAGGACAATCCTCTTCTCAAGTCCAGCAGGGCTGCCAAGGTCATTGCGAAGTATCAGAGTCTTCACCCTTACAACATTACGCAGAAGTCCCAGATCATCGTGGAAACCTTCATGGATACCACAAGGCATAAGATCGGCGGAAGAGGCAAAATGATGGTCGTTACTTCTTCCAGGGCAGCCGCCGTGAAGTATGTAAAGGAGATACGGCGTTACGTTGAGGAGAAAGGTTATCAGCTTGACGTTAAGTCACTGGTCGCCTTCTCCGGTTCCGTTACCGATATCGATGGCGAGGAGTATACGGAATCAAGACTTAACAAAAGGGTTGACGGTACGAACATCTCTGAATCCCAGACTGCTGCGGAGTTTCATGACAACTTCAACATGATTGTTGTTGCGGAGAAGTTCCAGACCGGTTTCGACGAGCCCCTGCTCCACACTATGATCGTTGACAAAAAGCTTAAGGGAATTAAAGCCGTACAGACTCTTTCACGCCTGAACAGAACCTGTCCGGGTAAGACCGACACATTTGTCCTTGACTTCATCAATTCCGCAGAAGACATTAAGAACGCCTTCCAGCCTTTCTACCAGGAGACGATGCTTGAAGCAGAAGTGAACGCTGATCTTGTCTATAAGGTCAGGGATGAACTCCGGGGATACAATGTCTACAGTGACAACGATGTAATCGCATTGGCAGCGATCTGTTTCGATCCGAATGATAGGAAGGGATCGAATGCTCAGATGGGCAGGATAGCTGCTGCCCTTAAGCCTAACGTCGACAGGTACAACGCCATGGATGAGGACAGAAGGTATAACTTCCGACGCAATCTCAGGAAGTTCACAAGATGGTACGGTTTCATTTCCCAGGTATGCAGGACATTTGACGAGATGCTCCTGAAGGAGAACGCCTTCTGTACATATCTCTTAAGACTCATTCCATCCAATCCGGTTGAAATCATCGACCTTGAGGGAAAACTCAAACTTGAGTATTACCAGCTGAAGAAAACATTTGAAGGGCAGGTGGATCTTGATACCGGCACTGTTGTAATGACACCAGCAAACAGACTGGGGCTTAAAGGAAAGGATGAAAAGAAGACGCTTGATGAAATCCTTGAACGCATAAACGAAAAGTATAAGGGAGAGTCCACTGACGGTGATAAGGTTGTCATTCAGGATCTTCACGACAGGCTTGTGAATAACAAAAAGCTCAGGAAGGTTGCAAACAGTAATGACGCTCAGATGTTCAATGAAAGCATGTTCACCAGCTACTTTGATGATGCCGCTCAGGATGGCTATGCGGAGTCCCAGCAGTCGTACATGAGCCTTTTTGAGGATCCTGCAAAGTACAGTGCGATAAAGAGTGCACTGGCGGAAATAATATATAACGAGATTACCAGACAGTCATCAGCTGTAGGTTAACGGAAAAGGGAGTAGAAAAACATGAAGTACGGCAGAACAATATCCATATATTTAGATGACGGTACACCGGATGGTATCGTGATGGCAACTCTCTCCAACTGGAGTGGGGTAGGGCTTAAGGTTCCGCGCTCTGAGATCCTGCGTAAGGATTATGCGGAGCTTGATCAGCCCGGAGTCTATTTCCTCATATGCACCGATACTGAAGATGAAAAGGATGCGGTCTATATCGGTGAAGCGGAGAATCTGAGAAAAAGACTTCTTCAGCACATTGCGGAGTTCAAGTCCGGGAAGGAAGACTTCTATTGGCAGTGTGCGGTTGTATTCACAGGATCAGAACTGAACAAGGCCCTTATCAGGTATCTTGAGCACAACCTGACAGTGCGTGCCAGGGCTGCGGGGCGTTACACCGTACTTACGAAGAACACCTATTCTGATACCGTCCTGAAGAAGCAGGAAAAATCCGCGATGACTGAATTCATGGATAACATAAAGATACTTATGTCGGCACTTAACTTCAGGATTCTTGATCCAAAGCCATCACATACCACTGATGCGGAGAGACCGGAATCAGAAACACAGGAAAAACAGGAAGAGGATTACGGTCTTCTGCATATGGACGTCAGAGGCTGTCACGGGAAAGGATATCTTACAGCTGACGGTGGATTCGTACTGAAAGCCGGATCAACGATTTCCTCCGTGGAATATGCATCATGCGGTGATGGAAACAGCAGAATGAGAAAGAGTGCTATTGAAACAGGTAAGGTCATCGACTGGGTAACCGTGGAAGATATCGAGTTTAAAAGTACATCTGCGGCTGCAGCTTTTGTTGCCGGAACTCAGAAGAGCGGTCCCTTATACTGGAAAAACAGTGAAGGCGTATCACTGCTGGATCTGAGAAAGAAGTTATGATTAATTCCGTGATTGCAGTTGAAGGATCATGCAGTTAGTGATGACCATTAGCTCAGGAGTGGAGCAATCCGAACATATTTGATGAAGGGCAGGGGCGCGTTCTTCTGCCTTTACTGTCCTGTTATTTATCGATCGTTGAAGCAATGACACTATTAACTGTGTTATACATGATAATAGTTCAGAAAAATGCTGAATTTAGAGAGATTAAAAAAGAGCCAGTCCTAATTTTCTTCATTGCAAAGAATTGACCGACTCTCTGAATTTGAACTTAAATAAAAATCTTAGAAATTTTGCCCAGAACAAGACTCGAACTTGCACGCTCGCGCACTAGCACCTGAAGCTAGCGTGTCTACCAATTCCACCATCTGGGCGCTGATGATGATTAAACCACGAATCAGCGGGCTCTGTCAATAATGTGGACGCATATTCTTGTTTGTGTTACGCTCATTGCGTAAAAGGGAAGTGGTTTCGTTATGGATTTCAGAAGTACGGTGACAATACTGCCTGAAGGAATTGATAAGTTTGCGGCCTTCGGGGAAATAATCAGGAACTGTGATGTCTTTGACATCCTTGATGACAAGGACAAGTATCTTGAGGCCGTGATCAAGCGTGAGAAACTTCAGAGCACGGGAATAGGTCATTCAACTACCATTGCCCACGGCAAGATTCCTCACCTTGCAAAGACAACTGTTGCCCTCGGAATTTCAAGGGACGGAATCATTTATGA
>JBJEWN010000467.1:0-6480 GCA_051885075.1 Bullifex sp. | reverse complement strand
AGCTTGAGATAATCCACGCTCCCGGACACACTGCAGGCTCAGTCATGGTGCTTGATGTTTCAGCAAGAGTGCTCTATTCAGGTGACAGCATACAGGATGGGAGAATCTTTCTTTTCGGAGAGAGACGGGATATCAATGTGTTTCCGTCATCTCTTAAACGTCTTGAGACATACCGTGAGAGGTTTGACCTGATATACCCATCCCATGGAACCATTCCCTTAACGTATGGGATAATACCGGAGATAATAAAGGGAACTGAGGATGTCATCGAGGGAAAGACTATGGGCCATGAAGCTTCCGTCTTCGGTCACAGGATCATGGTGTATGACATAGGGTGCGCGAAAATACTGGGTGATGCATAGTTTTCCTGACATTGCCCTGATTTCTGCCATAAATGACATATACATAATTACTTGTCATTTTTGACAATTGACATCATAATGATGACATGCCTAAGAAGATTAACCATGAAGAACGTAAGGTAATGATCCTGAAGAAAGCCCTTGAGATATTCGCACGCGACGGATACAAGGACAGCAATCTCTCGACAATAGCTGAGGAGTGCGGCCTGTCACGTCCCACGCTTTATCAGTATTTCAGGGACAGGAACGAGATCTATTACTATGCCGTCAAACTGGTAACGGGTAAGATGTTCACCCACTACAGTTCCATGGCATGGGATACTTCTTACGGCAGTTCCATCGACCGGCTTATCTGGATATGCAATGACATTGTCGATCAGGCAGTCATCTATGAGGGTGAACTGCAGTCCCTGATGGACGTAATGCTGCAGAGCAAGAGGGAACATGTCGATTTTTCCCAGATCATAATGAAGCGCACCGCCAAACTGACCATTCTATTCAAGCGTCTGCTGACGAGTGGGATAAAGAACGGGGAAGTCATTCCTGACTGTGATGTCGAGATGGTATCCCGTCATCTTTTCACCCTGCTTGAGGCCTTCTGCTTCCAGATTGCATTTCTCGGAAACTTCTCACCCTCCGATTCAAAGGCCTTCATTTCCACTTATCTGGACTTTTTCCGAGTGAAGAAGTGATATCTGTTGAAAACAGGCATTGCACACCTTATACTTTTTCCTGGAAAGGGATAGTAATTGAATAATCATAACAGGACAGCTGCAGCGTGAGCAGGTTATTATTCCTGCTCATATATGTTTTCATGACAGTTCTGAGCATCGTGCTGATACGCAGATGTTCTTCCTTCACGTCACGAGAAGGAATACTTTTCTGCCGTTCACTTATCTGTACCGTGGTTGTTACCGTGCTGTATATGGCAACGGTCCTGATACGTGCTTATGATACAGTAACCTGGATTTACAGTCTGTATTTTTCATCAATAGACGTCATGCTTTATTTTGTGATGTGCTATCTCATTGCACTGTCAGGGAAGACAGGGAAGGGTAGGATTTTCCGGTCCATCAGATGGATTGCACTGGTCTTCATAATTGCGGACATAGCCGTGCTGATGACCAATCCGCTGACAGGGGCGGCGGTAAGTTATTACCGCACTCCCGGGATGATCACGGACTGGAACTTCAGGGGAAGAGTGCTTTATCAGGTACACCTCAGCATCTGTTACATGATGCTGGTCATAGGGTTTGCCGCAGTTCTCATCGAATCGCTGATGCTTCCCGCAATATACAGACGCTTCTACAGCAGGGTAATCCTCAGCATCCTCATCGTCGCAGGCATAAACGCCCTTTATCTTGTCCTGATGGATTACGTCAGCATAGACCTTTCGGTCGGAACTTACAGTATCCTTGCCTACCTGACTTACTGGAACTCTTTTGTGGCCAGGGACAGGTACCTGCTCTCACAGCTTCAGGGTATAGTCTTTGAGGACATTCTTCAGCCTGTGTTCCTCTTCGGGTGGGATGACAGCCTTGTATACCGGAACCGGAGTGCGGATGAGCTGACAGGTGAAATTCCCGTCAAGTGCTCGATAAGGGAATTCATGAGGCTCGGAGGCTTCGAGGACAGGGTGAAGTCGCTTGATGAGGATACCCGGTTCTACTGGAACAGCAGCGGGTACGGAAATGCTTCATACATCTGTGACTTCAGGACCCTCCGGGAGGAAACGGGAGAGGTCGTAGGCCGCTTTTTCATCTTTACAAGCAACACGCTCGGAACCGATCCGCTGACCGGGTTCCAGACGGAGAGTTATTTCATGGCCCACAGGGAGGAACTGCTCGGGCGTGATGCCCATGACCTGCTGGTCTGCGTCTCTGACCTCAACAGGCTGACCATACTGAACAACACGGTAGGCCGAGAGGGAGGTGACAGAGCCATCGGGCTTCAGGCATCGCTCATGAGACAGCATCTTCCCTCCTCCGCAGTCTTCGTGAGGCTCCAGGATGCCTTTCTCTGCGCCGTTGTTCCATCCTCCAGTCAGGATCTGCTTGGTGAATGCATGTCAGATGCCAATGCGGATATTTCCGAAGAAGACGGCTTTCCCTTCCGCCTTACATTCAACTATGCCGTTACCCAGGCGCGGACGCTTTCGGATGTTCCCGAGGCAGTATCTAAAGCCCTTACGATATTAAGGACAAGAAAACTTCTTGACAGCGGCTCAGACCGTTCTTCCGTCATTGATTCCCTCCAGCAGATGCTGATGGAGTGTGATACTGAAACGGAGCTTCATGTAAGACGGACGAGGGAACTTGGCGAAAAACTGTCATTCCGCATCGGACTTTCCGGTTATGAACGTGACCAGCTGTCGCTGCTCTGTCTTTTCCATGATATCGGGAAGGTGGGAATTCCCGGTGAAATCCTGAATAAGGCTGCAAAGCTTACCGATGCGGAGCGCGAGATAATGCGTTCCCATGCCGAGAAGGGGTACAGGATAGCAAGGGCAACTCCGGAACTTAACGTCATTGCATCCGCGATCAGGCATCACCATGAGAACTGGGACGGAAGCGGTTATCCGGACGGCCTCAGCGGGGAATCCATACCGCTGCTTTCCAGAATCATATCCGTTGTGGACGCATATGATGCCATGGTCTCTGACAGACCGTACCGAAAGGCCATGAGCCATGAAGCTGCCATAGCCGAGCTCAGGAAACATTCAGGACATCAGTTCGATCCATATATCGTCAGGTGCTTCGTTTCCATGCTGGATGGAAATGAGGAATCTGCCGGAACTGAGAATGAAGCTGCTGTTCCTGCTGATGAACAGGAAATCACACGGCTCGTGAATCCCGTCACCTACTCCAGGTATACGGTCGGTGAAGGGGAGAGAATAACAGGCGTTGACAAAAACTTCGAGCATCTGACGGGATACACTGCCTATGATGTCCGGACCAAGGGGCTTACACAGAATGATCTCATCTTTGAGGAAGACAGGGAGATGTACTGGTCGCTCGTCAGGGAACATGCTTTATCCGGCAGTATCGTATACCTCGAACACCGCCTGAAACGAATGGACGGTACGGGGCGCTATGTCTACTGTACAGGTATCATCGGGGAAGGTGAAAACACACTCATCGTTTCCGATATTACCGATTCCGTTTCCGTACAGCTTCAGGTGGGTATCGCGAGAAACAGGGTAATGATGAGCCTTCACCGGCTGGAGGAGGCCAACCAGAAGGATCCGCTTACGGGAGCACTTAACAGGGCAGCGTTCAGGAAGAGCTGCAAAAGGGTGTTTGAGACTTCACCATCATGCCTGTTTCTCATGACTGATGTGGATAACTTCAAGAAACTCAATGATACATACGGGCATCCCACAGGTGACAGTGTCCTTATTGCGGTGGCTGAAGCATTCAGGGATGTGCTGCCTGCAGATGCTGAGACTGCAAGGATGGGAGGCGATGAGTTCTGTTCCATCATTCCAATGAAAAGCGGCATTCTGATCTCTGAGATCGAGTCCCTCTGTGAAAGCATAAGGCTGAGGGTAAAGGACAGGATAAGCAGTGATGCCGTAAGCCCGTCAATCTCCATGGGGTGTGCCTGGAGCGAGGGACGTGCGCCTGAGTTTGAAGAGCTTTATGAACGTGCCGACAGGGCGCTTTACAGGGCCAAGAACAGCGGTAAGGACAGAATTGAAACGGAGCATATATCATAGATCCCATGACAGAATAATTCCCGGGCGTGAAAGTCGTCAGTAAAAAGGCAATCACTGAGTGCTTGCCGTTTTCACATACCGTTATTACATTATCGGGTGTGTGGAGCGTTCTCCTGAAATACAGGAGATAATTATGGATTTCAATAAATTTACAGTCAAAATGCAGGAAGCCGTTGAACGGGCCAATCAGTTTGCAGGTGAGGAAAATCACAGTGAACTGACCTCGGCTCATATCCTCATCGCGCTTCTTGATCAGAAGGAAGGTGTCATAAGGCCCCTTCTTGAAAAGCTCGGTGTCAGCGTTCAGAGTGTTGATGACGCCATGAGAAAGGTGCTGTCATCCCTGCCCAAGGCTTACGGCAGCGTTCAGAGAAGCCTTTCCCAGAGATGTTATGAAGATCTTACACAGGCGGAAAAGATCGCATCTTCCTTTAAGGATGAATACACCAGTGCGGAGCACTTCCTTCTTGCCCTGATAGACTCATCCGGCGCGGAAGGGGATGCCCTGAGGAACCTGGGCCTGAAAAAGGAAGAAGTGATGAAGGCCCTGCAGTCAATCAGGGGTAATGTCAGGATCACGAATCAGGATCCTGAGGCGGGCTATCAGGTGCTGGACAAGTACTGCCGTGACCTGACGAAGGCAGCCCGTGAGGACAAGCTTGATCCGGTCATCGGCCGTGATGAGGAAATCAGGCGTGTCATGCAGGTGCTGTGCAGGAAGACCAAGAACAATCCCGTACTCATCGGTGAGCCGGGTGTCGGTAAGACAGCCATTGTTGAAGGCCTTGCCCAGCGTATCGTCAAAGGCGATGTCCCTGAGTCACTGAAGACAAAGAGACTCCTTTCCCTTGATGTGGGATCCCTTGTCGCAGGTGCCAAGTTCCGCGGCGAGTTTGAGGAACGTCTCAAGGGTGTCATCAATGAAGTTACCAAGAGCAACGGTGAAGTCATTCTCTTCATCGATGAGCTTCATACCATCGTCGGTGCAGGTGCTTCCGAAGGTTCAACCGATGCTTCCAACCTGATCAAGCCCGCGCTTGCCAGGGGTGAGCTTCATGCCATCGGTGCAACCACCCTCGATGAGTACAGAAAGTACATTGAGACCGATAAGGCCCTGGAGAGAAGATTCCAGACAGTTTACACGAAGGAACCTACCGTTGAGGACACGATCGCTATCCTGAGAGGTCTTCAGCCCAAGTATGAAGTCCATCACGGTGTCAGGATCAGGGATGAGGCACTTGTTGCGGCAGCAACCCTTTCCGACAGGTACATTACGAACCGTTTCCTTCCGGATAAGGCAATCGACCTGGTCGATGAAGCCGCCTCCCAGCTCAAGATGGAAATTGAGAGCCAGCCTGTCGAGCTTGATAAGATCGACAGAAAGATGCTTCAGCTTTCCGTTGAGAAGAGCGCGCTTGCCCGTGAGAAGGATGATGCCAGTGCGGAGCGTCTTGAGAAGATCAATGCGGAGCTTGCCGACCTTCAGTCCAGACATGATGCGATGCATCTCCAGTGGAGCAATGAGAAGGAAGTCATTGACGGCCTGAAGAGTAAAAAGAGCGAACTTGAAAAGCTTCAGAATGAGCAGTCTGCCGCAGAGAGGGATGGAAACCTCAACAGGGCTGCCGAGATCAAGTACGGTCTCATTCCTTCCGTTCAGAAAGAGATTAAGGACCGGGAGGAAAAACTGAAGGAGACCCAGGGCTCAGAGCACAGACTCCTCAGGGAGGAGGTTACCGAGGATGACATCGCCCGCATCGTTTCTTCCTGGACAGGTGTACCCGTAAGCAAGATGATGGGCAGTGAGATGCAGAAGTACCTGAAACTGGAGGACACGCTTTCAGAGAAGGTAATCGGTCAGGATGAGGCCATAAGGGCTGTAAGCAACGCCATAAGGCGTAACAAGACAGGTATCGGTGATGAGCACAGGCCCCTTGGATCCTTCCTTTTCGCAGGACCGACCGGTGTCGGTAAGACGCTGCTTGCCAAGGTGCTTGCTGATTTCCTCTTTGACGATGAGAGGGCACTGACAAGGATTGATATGTCCGAGTATATGGAAAAGTACTCGGTATCGAGACTCATCGGAGCGCCTCCAGGATATGTCGGATATGACCAGGGCGGTCAGCTTACCGAGGTGGTCAGGAGAAGGCCTTATTCGGTAATTCTCTTCGATGAGATCGAGAAGGCTCATCCCGATGTCTTCAACATCCTCCTGCAGGTGCTTGATGACGGACGTCTTACGGACGGTCAGGGCAGGGTGGTGGACTTCACAAATACGATCATCATCATGACCAGCAATCTGGCATCACGTGAGATCCTGGAAGGCAGCGTGAAGAAGGAAGAGATTCTTTCCGTGATCGAATCGCACTTCAAGCCGGAGTTCGTCAACCGTATCGATGA
>JBJEWN010000466.1:0-1680 GCA_051885075.1 Bullifex sp. | reverse complement strand
TGCCCGAAAAAAAAAATCAAATACATGGAAAAAGTCATATTCAAAAATTTCGATATAAGCTAAAATATCACCTGTTTTGACAATCTTGTATACATTATACAGTAATTCACAAGGAGTCTGAGGCCTTTAACTTCAGGCGCTAAGGGAAATATAAAGGGAGAAAAAGAAAATGAAGAAGATTTTAACTATTCTTCTTGTCTGCCTGGCTGCAATGGCTTCCGTATTTGCCCAGGGGGAAATGGAAAGCAACAGAAAGCCGGCAGCGGCTCCTGCACCTGTCGTTGATGAATACGCAGGTCAGGTCAAGACAGGTCTTGCAGTCATCGCATCAAACGCAAAGAGCAAGAGCGCAACTGAGAAGGCTGACGGTCAGGGAAGAGCCGAGATCACATTCGCGGCAGTAACCGTTGATGCGGAAGGCAGGGTTGAGTCATGTGTCCTCGATGCACTTCAGGGCATCGTTAAGTTCTCAAAGGAAGGAAAGCTCACAACCGAAAAGAATGCTGAAGTCCTTTCCAAGAACGAACTCAAGGAAGGCTACGGCATGCTCAAGGTCAGCAAGATCGGTAAGGAGTGGTATCAGCAGGCAGAGGCACTTTCTCAGTATGTCGTGGGTCTCACGGCAGACGAGATCAAGGCTGTCACATCAGCATCCGCTTCCAGAAACGGCGTTGATCTTGCATCCAGCGCAACCATCGGATACTCGGATCTTCTCGAGGTCATCGTAAAGGCAATCGACAATGCTGAGTACGCCGGTGCAAAGAGCGGCGACAAGCTTTATCTTGAGTCCACACTCAGCTATGCAAAGAGCAAGGATGCCACGAGCAAGGCTGACGGACAGACACAGAGCTATGCATACATGAGCGCGATCACGGTTGACGGTGATGTCATTTCCTCAATGGTAATCGACAGCGTACAGGCAACGGTGAAGTTCAATGCAAAGGGAGAAATCACAAGTGACGTGAACGCACCTGTTCAGACAAAGAACGAGCTTAAGGATGCATACGGCATGCTCAAGGTCAGCAAGATCGGTAAGGAATGGTACCAGCAGGCTGCTTCCTTCTGCGAATACGCAAAGGGCAAGACAGTTGCGGAAGTTGCTTCCCTCGCAGTCGATGCATCCGGAAAGGCAGCTGATGCGGACCTCGTTTCCTCAGTAACGGTCGGTATCGCTGACTTCACTGGCATGGTCGCAAAGATCGGCAAATAAGGAATCATGATTTGAAAAACGCTAAGTGGATAATCATCTTATTAGCATTTTCACTTGTACTTACCGGATGTGCCCGCAAAGAGGAGCCGTCCGGTAAGGCGCCTGAGCGTTATCAGGCTACATACCTCTCACTTTTCGACACGGTTACGACCATCGTCGGCTATGCCGGAAGTGAAGAGGAATTCAATACGGCCTGCAGACAGATTCACGATGAAATGCTCACATACCACAGGCTGTATGACATCTATAATGAATATGACGGTCTTGTGAATCTGAAGATCATCAATGAAAAGGCACCTTACGGACCTGTTAAAACCGACAGGAAGATAATAGACCTCATTCTCTTTGCAAAAGAGATTTACGAAGCAACTGACCACAAGGTGAACATAGCACTCGGAAGCGTGCTTTCCCTCTGGCATGAAGCCAGGGAAGACGGTATGTATGATCCCATGAATGCATATCTTCCCGAC
>JBJEWN010000465.1:0-1687 GCA_051885075.1 Bullifex sp. | reverse complement strand
CATCTTAAACTTATGAAATTCCATCAGGAACTGCTTCATTCCGGCCTGACTCATCAGTGGAAGGAAATTGAATCCTGAACTCAGGAAATATACTGTGTTGGCCGTGTAATCAACCATGGCACTTCCGTCAGTTTCCTTTGTGATGCCACTGAGTGCCTGCATCTTCAGATTCAAATCCTTTCTGTAAACCTTGTCCGTTTGATCATATTCAGGGTTAGCATCCAGAACCAGACAGAGTGTCCAGTCGGAGAAAATACTGTCCAGAGTCTGTGCTTTGTCCTCCCAGGATAAATCGGAAACAGGGTAATAGGGCCCGTATGAATTAATTGCCTCTCCCGGAAATGAGCCTTCAGGATCATTGTAAGCTTCAGCGGATGTGAAATCCAGAATTCTTCCGTCATCTGTGGTTACTGAACCATACCTATGGGAAGATGAGTAAAGAATGATTGCTTCCCCGTACGGCGGTGTCCTGAGCTGGATCTTCGGGTTCAGCGCATTGCATTCATTGCCAAGCCATTTGAAATAAAGAGAGCCGTATTCATCAATAAGTGCGTCTGTTTTCACAAGGGCCGTGGTCAGAGGAATGGAAAATGTGTTCTCCATGATGCTTTTTGAATCCTCATAGATCATGTCGGCGGGTAACAGATCAAATTTTGCGTAGTAATCGTAGATGATTTCCAATACTTCCTGATCAGAGAGGTCCGGGTGCTTCTTTTTCAGTATCCTGTAATCTGAAGGAGAGAATGAATGGCCGAATGCATCCATGTTGAAGTGACCGTCACTGAGGTTCTTTACCGAATCGAAGAGAAGAATGGTACCTTTTTTGGTCGTTTCACGATCAGCGGTATTGATGCTGCCAAGCTCGCGGAACTTCGGAATGAACTCTTCATATACCTTGTCCCATTCCCCGTTGGCATCGTCCAGATCCCAGAAAACATAGTTGTCGCTGAGTCCTGTCCAGAGTCCTTTGAAAAGATCCTCCCATGTCTCGCTCATAGCCATATCCGAAGGCAGAACAGGAGAGTTCTGGGAACAGGAGCACATTAAAAGGACCAGCATGGTAATTATCAGTAATGTCAGTTTGTGTTTTTTCATTTTCCGTCTCCGAAGTTATACATGATGCCGCACTCAGCGACCAGGGCATTGTTCCTCATCACAGGAGCATAATACTTCTGTCCCTTTCTCATGTCGGTGATCCCCAGTCTGTATGAAAGGCGCAGCATTAGGACAACACTGTCAAGCCTGTACTCCAGGCTGCTTCTGAAAAGAAGACCGAAAGCAAACCTGCTGTCGTACCGGTCACTGAATTCGTGGTAACCTGAGTAATACCCGAAGTCACCTTTTTTCCCGTCCAGGCTCATGGAAGAGCCCAGCGTTTTCCCTTCCCTGTATGAAGCAGCCCAGAAGCCAAAGTATCCCCCGGCGCCGATAGATGCCGACACCCTGCCATTCGTGAGTGAAAGGCTTAATGCCAGAGGAAGTTCAATGTAGCTGTTTATGTTTGTTTCATAAGTCTGTATCGTGTCGGAAAGCGATACGGAAAGGTAACTGCTTTTGAAGTTCTTCTGCATGAAATCGATTCCTGTTTCAATGCCGATGTTATCATGCAGCTGAAACACCATGGGGATACTTATCGAAAACCCATGGCCGGGAACATAACTCTGTCCTGTCTTGTATCCGGTATCGG
>JBJEWN010000464.1:0-1689 GCA_051885075.1 Bullifex sp. | reverse complement strand
TCAGAGGATTGCATCCACGTTGATGTGGGCAGCCTCAATGTCCTTGAAGTACTTGTAGGTATCAACCTTAAGCTCTCCGCAGGCACTCTCATCACATACGATGATCGCATGTGGGTGCATCTGAAGTGCAGAACAGGTCCACGCCTGGGAAACGGAACCTTCGACGGTTGCCTGCAGCGCACGAGCCTTGCTGTGTCCGTTCACGAGCACAACCACTTCCCTGCTGTCGGTGACGGTCTGAACACCTACGGTGAGGGCAGTATTGGGAACCTTGGAAATGTCTCCGCCGAAGAAGCGTGAGTTCATTACCTTCGTATCATACGTAAGGGTCTTTTCCCTGGTTCTGGAATGCAGTGAGCTGAATGGCTCATTGAAGGCAATGTGACCGTCAGCACCGATACCGCCGAGGAAGAGGTCGATACCTCCTGCCTTCCTGATTTTCTCCTCATAGGCCGCACACTCTGCCTTCACATCCTCAGCGTTACCGTTGAGCATGTTGATGTTTTCTGCAGGGATGTCCACATGGTTGAAGAAGTTCTCATGCATGAATGTCCAGTAGGACTGCTCATGATCCCTGGGAAGGCCCACATATTCATCCATGTTGAATGTGATGACGTTTTTGAAGGAAATGTATCCTGCCTTATTGAGGCGGATCAGTTCCTTATATGTTCCGATCGGGGATGAACCCGTGGGAAGGCCGAGCACGAAGGGTCTGTCAGAGACCTTCTGGTGCTCTTTGATCGTCTTTGCGATATGTCTTGCTGCCCAGAGGGAAAGCTTTTCATAATCGTTCTGAATAATTACGCGCATGTTGTTTCTCCTTGTTTTCCTGTTCTTGTATACTACCATGAATAACAGGGCAGAACAACCTCAAAACCTTCAGAGTGCTTTCTCTATGATTCCACCGGCCACAACAATGTCACCGTCATAGACGACCGCACTCTGTCCGGCAGTAGCCGCCTTAACATAGGAAAGAAACCTGACCTCGAATCCGTTTTCAGTCTGATAAACGTGAGCGGCTTCCCCGGGACTCGCGCTTCTTATCTTAACGGAGTAAACCTTGTCATCCTCAAAATGAGTCCGTGATACCCAGTTCACATTGGAAACCTTTACGGTTTCCTGATGGGTTTCCTCATCATAACCGACGATAACCCTGTTATTCACGCTGTCAAGGCCGATTACGTAAAGCGGTCTAGGGGCCGCGATTCCAAGCCCCCGGCGCTGTCCGATGGTATAGTGCCAGAAGCCGTTATGGTGTCCCAGAACCTTACCGTCCCTGTCCGTGATATCACCGGGACGGTCCTTTTCCATGAGAAGGTCTGAGTAATCACCTCCGTAGAAATCCTGACTCTCATCCATGTCCTCCCTGTGGAAGCCCATGGAGGCATCAATCTTCCTGACATCGGTCTTCAGCATAGAGCCAAGGGGAAAAAGAGTCCGGGAGAGCTGCTCCTGGGAAAGTCTGTAGAGAAAGTACGACTGGTCCTTCCTCAGATCCTTAGCCTTTAAAAGCATCCATCTCTTCTCAGCTTCATCCCACTCTATCCTTGCATAATGCCCGGTTGCAAAGTAATCGAACTCAAGGCCTGAGGCTCTTGCAAAGTCAACCAGGGCGCCGAACTTGATCTTTGCATTGCACCACACGCAGGGATTGGGAGTGCGTCCGTTCATGTACTCTGAACGGAAGTT
>JBJEWN010000463.1:0-6589 GCA_051885075.1 Bullifex sp. | reverse complement strand
AATTGAATAATAGGGTTCGTTTAATTAATGTTATGGATTATTCAGTGAAATCATGTGAAGCGTTTGTTGGCAGAACATATGCATCAACCGAAAACGGAGGTATGGTGGAAT
Source organism: Bullifex sp. (assembly GCA_051885075.1). Classification (GTDB taxonomy): domain Bacteria; phylum Spirochaetota; class Spirochaetia; order Sphaerochaetales; family Sphaerochaetaceae; genus Bullifex. The sequence continues at coordinate 6,478 of JBJEWN010000463.1, read as the reverse complement.
TTCTTTTTCTTGAGGAAAATGAGGATCACACCTGGAAATGCATGTGCAACAGGAACAGAAAGCAGAAGGAAGGCAGGGTTTACACATTCAGCGATGCTGAGGGAAACTTTGCCGAAAAGGCATTGCTGACGAAAAAGGAAGATGACGGGAGTGTCATCCTTTCCTTCGACCATGTACTTTCAGAGGATTTCTTTGCAAAGTGCGGACATGTTCCCCTTCCTCCCTACATTAAGAGGGAAGATACCTTTGCCGATGAGACCAGGTATCAGACAGTATACTCCAAAAACCTTGGCTCCGTGGCATCTCCTACCGCAGGTCTTCATTTCACGCCGGAAATTCTTTCAGATATCAGGTCCAGGGGCATCGGAATCCATGAAGTCACCCTTCATGTCGGTCCCGGTACATTTCTTCCCGTGAGAAGTGAAAACGTTGAAGACCATCACATGCACTATGAAAGATACACTGTGAGTGAGGAGACGGCTGTAGCCCTGAATGAAGCCAAAAGAAACGGTAAAAGAATAGTGGCTGTCGGAACCACAAGCGTGAGAACGCTTGAAAGCGCGTCTGATGAAAACGGCATCCTCAGGGCAGGAACTGAAAGGACGAACATTTTCATCCGTCCGGGTTACAGGTGGAAGTTCGTTGACAGTCTGCTGACAAACTTCCATACTCCGGAATCAACGCTTCTCATGCTCGTCTCCGCCCTTGCAGGAAAGGATAATATCATGAAGGCATATGAACATGCCATCAGCGAACGCTACCGTTTCTTCAGCTACGGGGATGCAATGTTCATCCGTTAGAAGAAACGAAGTCGGTTATGATTCCGGTTATCTCGTCGATCGGAAGATTTCCGTCAACTTTCAGGAACTTAACCCCGGAAGGAAGGTTGCTGAAAATATTCTCAAAGCGTTCCCGGACTTTTTCCAGATAGCTCTTCTTCTCGAAGAGCTCTTTTTCCTCTCCGCGGGAATCAATGCGCTTCATGCATACATCAACAGGTGCATCCACATAGATCAGGAACTCAGGGGAAGGAAAATCATTTATCCTGCGGACGAAATCCTCATCCACGCTGACCCCCTGGTAAGCCAGGGAAGAATAAAAATATCTGTCACTGATCTCAATGATACCGTTTTCGGTTCCCCTGACGATTCCGTCCTCCGGGGAATTGAGATGATCCTCCCGGTCAGCGGCATAAAGAAGGGCAAGAGCCCTGGGAGTTGCCGAAATCTTATTCCGGAGCACATCCCTTACAAGAGCTCCTATGGGCCTGCCGCTCGGCTCCGCGGAAAGACGTACAGGTCGTCCAGCTTTCTCAAAAAAGTCCCTGAGCGCCCTTGCCTGAGAGGATTTGCCGCTCCCGTCCAGTCCTTCAAATACTATAAAATCCTTAAGTATCGTTTCATTCATACTGTCTTTTGCATCGATATTTGTTATTATTATTGAATAAGATAACAGATAACGGGGCCGAAATGAAATATCATACGACATTTTCAACTGCAGTAATTTCATTCCTGATACTTGCTGTCTTTGTTTTTGTCTCTGTTTTTGCTGTTTCAGAGCTCCGGATCGACTCACCGGGATATCTTGTCCTGTCCCTGCTTGAGGACAGGATCAGCCTTCCTGAAGACGTTTATTTTTCCTATTCCTCCATCGACAGGATCATGAGTTCATCAGTAACGGTGAATTCACTGCGTTTCGATACGCCTTCCTTCACAGCTGAAGCTGATAAACTCACTGTATATTCAAACCCGTTCGTACTTCTGAAAAAGATTGTGACGGGCCATGGAAGGATCGAAGCCGATGTAAGTGATGTGAGAATAACTCTGAAATCATCAGGGGAAACCGGACTTAACCTGGATTTATCTCCTGAAAACATTCTCTCTGATATCAGTCTTCCTGACGACGGTAATGATTTCCTTTCCGGTTCCGTTCTGAGAAAACTTTCATATTCCTTCAATGCATACAACCTGTCAGTAATGACTGAAAGCTTCAGTGCCGGAGGGCTGAAGTGTAACCTTCAGATTGATGAGGACCTTTCATTCAGGTCATTCGTGGCTGAAATTCCTTCCTTCTCTTACAAAGGTGCCGCGGCATCCGCACTTGCCTTTAAGGCGGGACATGACGGAAAGCTGTACACGCTTGCCCTTTCCGGTGATACCATTTCCTGTGACACGGATGAATTCTCCCTGTCAGTTGAACAGCCCCGTATCTCCATGGAATTTCCTTCATTCAGCAGTCTCGATCCCTACGAGCTTCCCATCAAAGTTTCATCGGGAAAACTTGAGCTTTCCATCGGAGATGTCAGGACCAGTGCAGGGCTTCTCAGCTTCGAAACGGCTGATGGCGTGATGTACTGGAACATCGGCTCCGTTTCAGCATCATACGGAAGTTATTCCCTCTTCAGTGATCCTTTATCCGGTATTTTTGATTACACTTCCGAAGATGGTGCCAAGTTCAGTCTCAGACTCAGTGATTATATAATCCTTCAGAGAGACGGCCAGGAAATCGCAAAAGCCTCTTTGGTATCCGCTGACGCCACATATCTTACCGCACTTACACTCAGCGCTGAGGCAGAAACGCTCTCTGTTTCGACTCTGGAAGAATATACTTCCGATGCAGTCAGTGCCGCAAGCCTTGAAGGAATTTCATTTTCACTTCAGCAGAGTTCAACGGAAACATATGCTGACGCTTCGCTTTCCGTTACGGTAAACAGTGCAAACAGTCTCCTTGACGGGGCATCTGCCGACATAAAAGGCAATGTCTATCTTCAGGGCGGAAAGCCTGAGGAGTTTTCCGTTTACATTGACAGTCTGAAAACAAATGCGCTTCCTGAAGCACTCAGGGCAGCTTTAAATCTGAATAATGGCGTGTACAGTGGGCAGGTTCAGTATTCTGATACGCTGAGTATAAGCGGAACTTACTCTGATACATACAGCGGAGACCTGACACTCTCTGGATTCAGGGCAGACTCCCTCAATTCGGTAATAGACAGATATTTACCGACTGTGAAAAGATATATCGGAAATGACACATTAATGAACGGATACATGAGAATACTTTCCGACAGACAGGGTAAGGGAAGCCTTTATTCCTCCATAGCACTTGATGGAGTACACTTCAATGATAATGTATTCGGCCTTGCATCAGGTCTTTCCGCATCAGTCACAGATAAAGGAATCGATGACATAAAACTTACTGTCACAAGTGAGCTTGTGAGATTCAGTTATAACGGCAGCGTCAGTTACTCCACATTCCTTCCTGAAGGAAGGTTTGCGGTTTCACTTACGAAAACAGGTAAGGAACTTTTCTCCCTTTCAATAATTCCCGGAGAAAGGGAATATGAATTCAGTGCAAGGCTGCTTGAGCGAAGTCAGGGATATCTCAAAGGAAAGATCAACTGGGCCCGGAAGGACATTGTTCAGGCACTGGGAGAAGTCAGGAGCAATGCAAGCATATATCCCTTTGACCTGTCCATAGATCTCAGTGCGGGCAGGGCAGACCTGCTGTCGGACAATCTGCTTCTCACTGCTGACTTCTCTGACCAGCTGGATATCTACCTTTCATTCGACTCATTCCCCCTTCCGGTAAAGGATCTTTCGGTAAAACCGATAACGATCGACGGTTCCATGTCATACTGCTTCAATTTTGCCGAGCAGATAAGCCTCATGACAATTACCGGACTTGCAGTGAGGAACATCAGGTACATTCCGTCCAATCCCGAGATCATAATAAACGGCTCATACAGCGACATGGTACTGAACCTGGACAGCATTTCATGGCGTGACGGTGTATCCGAACTGAACGGCACTCTTGTCCTGCCGATATCCGAATCAAGACTTGCATTCACGCTCGGCAATGCAGAAGAGCGTCTCAATGTTTCCTTCCTCAGGGAAGAAGGCATGTACACAGGAATAGTGACAGTGAAATCCCTTGCACTTGACAGGTTCGGTTTTTCAAATGCAAGACTTAATGCCGCTCTGATCGGTAAGGGCGCGAATTCAGGTGACTTCGACTTCTCAGGTGAACTGAGTGTAACTCCTTCAGGTGATGCAGGTCAGTTCTCGCTCTCCGGTAAGATAAATCTCAATGACAGATCAGTCAGGCTCCATGACATGGATTTCACTTTCGGACCTTTGTCAGTAAAGTCTTCCGAAACAGGGTATTCCATAGACAGCGGAGTTCTGAGCGGTGCGATGAGCCTTAATCTCACAAAAGCAAACAACGACCGCGACTATCCGGTGACTTCAAGTCTTTCCTTCACGATTCCGGTGGGAACATATTCCTCAGTAACTGATGCCTTCTTCTCATCCCTTGACCGTTTCAGGAATGAATTCTCAGTGGATCTGAAGATTGATGGGATCAACATAGATGATTTCGTGAAAGTCGGTCAAAGGGATCTCTCGGTAAGGTTTGAAAAGGATAGGGGTTTTACACTTTCAGGGTCACTGGCAGAGGGATGTTTCAATACATCATCCATGATGACCGACATAAAGCTTGATCTGATGCCTGTAGCTTCCCTTTCTGTTTCGGGAAGTGCGGATCCTCAGAAGCTGGACCTTGACCTGAGAAATGTGGTTTTCAATCTTGGTTCCATTAATTTCTCATTCCCGTTCCCGATAATCTGGTTCAGTGACACTTCATTTGTTGAAGGTGATCTGAAACTCTTCGGAACCCTCACGGACACACACCTTTACGGAAACCTCTTCACAAAAGGCTTTGATATGGAAGTATGGTGGCTTCAGAAAAGCGTGCTTCACCTTTCAGACCTCCATTTTTCCATGATTGACAACTATCTTTACTGTCCCAAATCACCTGTTCTCATAATTGATAAGGAGGAAGGTCCCGTCAAATGCGTGGATGTTGATCTTGAAGCACAGCTCAGCTCTTCAAACATCGTGGATTTCTTCGGCCTGAACGTCTGGATCGACAGAGGACAGGATGTATTCGTACGGATCCCCATTGAAAGTCAGAACATGCAGATCGATGCGGATGTATACGGCCATTTCTCATATTACACTGATCTGATAAAGAATTACCTAGGCGGGGAAATAAAATCTGACAGCGGAGTTTTCAGTTATGGAATGGACCCGCTTCCTCACTGGTGGAAGAGCACAATGCTCGTCAATAATGATTTTGATGTTACCCTTGGTGAGAACATGAAGTTTCTCTTCCCGCTTTCGGCAGACCCGATACTTGTTGCATACATGAAGGACAATTCCCATTTCAGGTTCACATATGATAACCAGGAAGGCTCAATAGGCCTTGACGGCAGCCTTGACTTCAGATCAGGGGAAATCTACTACTTTGAGAAGAATTTCTACATTACTGAAGGAAGTCTGAGATTCGACAATACCACTGCCAGAAGACTTTCTCCTGTCCTTGACCTAAGGGCAAGGCTGAGGGATTACGATGCGGAAGGCAACAAGGTTGACATCTACCTCGTGCTGAGAAACTCCACGCTTACGGATCTCAATCCGTATTTTGAATCGACTCCGAAAAAGGAGCTCAATGAAATCATGTCCATTCTCGGAGATGCGATCCTGCCTGCATCTTCCTATGGTGAATTCAATCTTTCATCCGTTGCGTCCCTTGTTACAAGCGGTGTTGACGTAATGGCAAGGATGGGCCTCATCGGATCGTCATCCTCTGTGGATTTAATAAACTCAATCAGGAATTCCCTGGGGCTGGACATGTTCAGTCTCAGGACCAACCTGATCGAGAACCTGCTTCTTGACACAATATTCTCGTCCACCGGACAGACGATATCCCCGATTGCAAGATATCTTGACAAGACAAGCATATACATTGGTAAGTACCTTTCAGAGAATTTCTTCCTGCAGGGAATGATTCATCTTTCTGCCCTGGACAGCAGCAAGGATATAAGCAAATACACGACTATCCTTGCCGATGATCTGATGTTCGATGTCGAGATTTCACTTGAGTGGCAGAATCCGCTCGGAACCGTTTCGTTCTTCACGAAGCCGCGTAACCTTTCACTTCATAATCTGTTTGATTCCTTTGGATTCAGCTTTTCAAAGACCATAGTGTTTTAGTGGATTTTTAGTGAAGTTGGATGGCAAAGGTTCAGTTTTTTTTCTTTTTCGTTTATTCTGTTATCAGGAGTAATCTGCATGTTTAAAAAGATCGTACTTATTCTTACGATATTATCAGTACTTGTCCTTCCGGCTTTTGCCGAAGAGTGGTATGAAGGAAAACCCGTTGAGGAAATAAGGTACAGCGGTAACGTCAATGTCACCGCGGCAACCCTCAGTAATCTGACAAAAAAATTCATAGGTGAAAACTTCACTGATGACATGATCAGTGAGATCGATACGCTGATGTATTCTCAGGACTGGATCGATTACTATTTCATGAGTGCCGAGCAGAACGATGAGGGAGGTCTCGTTCTGGTTCTTGAAGTTCAGGAACTTCCCATGGTCGGAAGTGTGGAATTCACCGGTAACTCTGCCATCAAGGA
>JBJEWN010000462.1:0-1692 GCA_051885075.1 Bullifex sp. | reverse complement strand
AGAATGCAGAGATGATAGCAGGCGGTTCCGAGGAACACGACAGCAGTGAAATCCAGGTTCTGGAAGGTCTTGAGCATGTGCGTCTTCGACCGGGCATGTACATCGGTACCACAGGTATTGACGGACTGCACCATCTTGTCTACGAAGTACTTGATAACAGTATAGATGAGGCAATGGCCGGTTTCTGCGATCAGATAAACATCATCTTTGATCACAACGAATACGGAGAGGTCTGTACCGTTGAGGATAACGGACGGGGAATTCCTGTTGACATCCACCCACAGGTAGGAAAGAGCACGCTTGAAGTTTGTCTTACAAGGCTTAATGCGGGCGGTAAGTTCGGTAAAGGTGCCTATAAGGTATCAGGAGGACTTCACGGTGTCGGTGTTTCCTGCGTAAATGCGCTTTCCTGCTATCTGGAGGCCACTGTTTACAGGGATGGCAATATTTACAGGCAGATTTATCATCAGGGCGTTCCTGAGGAAGATGTGAAGATAGTTGGACACTGTGATCCTGAGAAACACGGCACCACGATCAGCTTCTCTCCTGACTTTTCCGTCATGGAACAGAACAGTTTCAGCTATGAGACCCTTTCCAACCGATTCCGTGAGCTGAGCTATCTTAACCACGGAATCAGAATCACCATTGATGACAGGAGGGGTGAGGAAGAAAAGAAGGATTCCTTCCACTCTGAAGGAGGTCTCAGCGAATTCGTTGAATATCTCAATCAGTACAAGAAAACACTGTTTGCCCCTGTGGCCTTCGAAGGTGTCAAAAATGACGTTGTGGTTGAAGTGGCCCTTCAGTATAACGACAAGTATGATGAAAAGGTCTATTCCTTCGTAAACAACATCAATACACGTGAAGGCGGAACCCATCTTACAGGCTTCAAGACAGCGGTTTTAATGGCAATCAACAACCAGCTTTCAAAGAATGCCAAAATGCTCAAGAAGTTCGGCAATGACAAGCTGGAGTCAGCCGATATCTCAGAAGGTCTTACCGGAGTCGTATCAATAAAGATACCCAATCCACAGTTTGAAGGTCAGACCAAGATGAAGCTTGGCAACGCAAATGTAAGATTCATTGTTCAGTCCCTTGTATATGAAAAGCTGAACAATTATTTTGATGAGTTTCCTGCGGATATCGAACTGCTCCTTGATAAGGCAATAAGTGCGGCTCTTGGCCGTATTGCAGCCAGAAAGGCCCGTGAACAGATCAGGAAAAAGAGTGAAGGAGGCGGTCTTCCCGGAAAGCTTGCCGACTGTTCTGAAAAGGATCCCGCAAAGTGCGAGGTTTTCATCGTTGAGGGAGATTCCGCAGGCGGCTCTGCAAAACAGGGACGTGACAGAAGATTCCAGGCCATTCTTCCTCTCTGGGGAAAGATGCTCAATGTCGAAAAGGCTCAGGAATACAAAGTCCTGGGAAATGACAAGCTTCAGCCCGTGATCTCAACCATAGGAGCTGGTCTCACAAGATACAATAACCAGATAGAGGATGCAGAGCAGACTTTCGATATTACCAAGGCACGATATCATAAAATTATCATTATGGCCGATGCCGATGTCGATGGATCTCATATAAGGACATTGCTGCTTACTTTCTTCTTCAGATACATGAGGCCGCTCATTGAGGCAGGATACATCTATTTCGCCATGCCTCCCCTTTACAAGATCACTCTCGGAAAGAAGGTTT
>JBJEWN010000461.1:0-6610 GCA_051885075.1 Bullifex sp. | reverse complement strand
CAGCTTGCATGGCTGGAGCTTTCGGCCCGGCTGTCCATCAGGGATGAGCTTGTATCATCACTGATCAGGAAGGGCTTTGAGGACATGGAGGACATCCTCCGTTCCGTATGGCTCCTTGAGGATATTTCGGAGTCCACTGAAAAGTACTTTGCTTCCATTACCAGTTATTATCTTGCACTCATCGCATCGGCCCACTTCAATTCAGTCTCGGTAACCGCATCCCTGCTGACAGCCGAAAAGGCCGTCAGGCAGAGAAGCTTTCCCACAGGTGCGACTTTTGTCTACGGGGACCTGATCCTGCCTAAGATCAAGGTGCATGACAGGGAAGGGGAGAGTGAGTACACGGCATCCCTATGCGCAGTCAATTCAGGTGCCGCGCTCACGTTTTGGAACATGAAGTCGCTTTTATGCACTGCAAGGAAGAAGGATATTCCGTCCGCAAAGGTAATCGAGAGACTTACCTATGCCGAGGCAACGGAGCTCAGTTTCTTCGGTGCTCCCATCGTTCATCCCCACTATTTCATTCCTGCCCAGAGTCAGGGTATTCCCATTGAGCTGAAGTTCTGGGGTGACATTGCCGCTGCGGGAACTGTCATTACCGATAAAAAGAGCCTTCAGGACAGAAGGTTTCCGATCAAGGCATTCTCCGTCATGAGGGGAATTTCGATCATCAACATCGAAGGTGCAGGTATGTCGGGTATTCCCGGTATTTCCTCCCGTCTCTTCACGGCTCTGCGCCGTGAGGACATCAGCGTAATCCTCATAAGCCAGGCATCAAGTGAGTACTCCATCTGTTTTGCAGTTCCCTCATCCCAGGTTACACGCGCCGCGGCATGTGCCCGTTATGAGTTTGAGAGCGAGCTCAACAGCCATCAGATCGGATCGATCAGCGCGGTCAGCAACATGGCAATCCTTGCCGCCGTCGGTGAGGTGATGAGCGGCCAGATCGGTGTTTCAGGTAAGTTCTTCTCCGCCCTTGCAAAGGCAGGTGTCAACATCAGTGCCATCGCACAGGGCTCATCGGAGCGTAACATCAGTGCGGTAATAAGGGAGTCCGACTCCCTCAGGGCTCTTTCCCAGGTACATGCATCATTCTTCCTGTCAGCCCAGACCCTTTCCATCGGTCTCTTCGGCCCCGGTAACATCGGAGGCACGTTCCTTAATCAGCTGGCTGCCGAGCGTGACCGTCTCATGGCCCAGTTCGGCCTTGACATCAGGATCCGTGCGATCGCATCGTCATCCAGGATGCTATTAAGCGAGGAAGGTGTTGATCTCACCAGATGGAGGGAGCTTTTTGAAGTTGCTTCCCAGCCCTACGATCTTGATAAGTTCCTTTCCCATGTGGGTTCAGAGTACTATCCCCACTCCGTGCTGATCGACTGCACGACCAGCCAGGATCTGGCAGGGCGCTATGCATCATTCCTTGAACACTTCCATGTCATAACTCCGAACAAGAAAGCAGCCACCGGCTCATACAGCTACTATAAGGAGATGTTTGAGGTCGGAAAGAGGAGCGGAAAGAGGTTCCTTTATGAGACTACCGTCGGTGCAGGACTTCCCGTCATCAACACCCTCAATGACCTTATTCAGACAGGTGATGAAGTAAAGAAGATCGAGGGAATGCTTTCAGGTACGCTCTCCTGGCTCTTCAACACATATGACGGTACCGTTCCTTTCTCCCAGCTTGTACTGAAGGCAAAGGAAATGGGATACACCGAACCTGATCCCCGTGATGATCTTTCCGGCATGGATGTCGCAAGGAAGACCGTTATCCTTGCCCGTGAAATCGGACTGGACGTGGAGCTTTCAAGCCTTAAGATCACATCCCTTGTTCCCGATTCCTTAAAGGATGCTTCCCGTGAGGAATTCCTCACAAGGCTTTCTGAAATGGATGATGAGATCCTTGCAAGGTATAAGGAAGCGAAGGCAAAGGGTGAGGTCATCCGTTATGTCGGCCGTGTCGATAACGGTAAGTGTTCGGTATCGCTTGAGTCCTTCGGTGCCTCCCACCCGTTTGCCGGTGCCAGGGGAACTGACAATGTGATCACATTCGTGACATCCCGCTATGTGGAGGACCAGCCGCTTGTAATCAAGGGACCCGGTGCAGGACGTGAAGTCACTGCAGGCGGTGTTTTCGCAGATCTCTTACGCCTCGCCATATATCTCGGTGCTGGCATTCTCTGATGGAGGAAGATATGTACTACTATTCCACACGTGACAGTGAGAGGGCAGTGAAGCTCTCTGCATCCGAAGCCATTTTGAAAGGACTGGCTGCCGACGGAGGACTTTTCGTTCCGTCCACCCTTCCGGCTCTTTCCGGTAAAGTGAACCTTTCACTTCCATATGCGGATTTCGCATGTGAAGTGTTAAAGCCTTTCTTTGAGGGTGATGAGCTCTACGATGAACTTGGTGACATCTGCCGCGGAGCCTTCAGCTTCCCCGTGGTGCTTAACGACCTTAAGGATACATCCGTTCTCGAACTCTTCCATGGTCCCACTTCCGCCTTCAAGGATTTCGGGGCACGTTTTCTGGCATTCTCAATGGAAAAGCTTCTTGTTAAGAAGGGTGAGAAGCTGTGCATTCTCGTTGCAACCAGCGGGGACACTGGCGGAGCCGTTGCTTCAGCTTTCTATAAGAGACAGAATCTTTCCGTCAAGGTCCTTTTCCCGAAGGGTAGGGTTGCGGAAAGACAGAGAAGGCAGCTTACATGCTGGGATGACAACATCTCATCATATGAAGTAAGGGGATCATTCGATGACTGTCAGAGAATGGTGAAAAGTGCATTTGTCGATCCTTCCCTTTCAGGGCTTTCATCAGCAAACTCCATCAACCTCGGCAGGCTTCTTCCCCAGATGGTCTACTACGTTTATGCTTCCATGCTCCATAAGGAAAGAACCGGTAAGGAACCTGTCATAATCATTCCTTCAGGCAATGTGGGTAACTGCACAGGTGCATACTGGGCAAAGGCGATAGGGGCCCCGATTAAGAGGATCGTGCTTGCAGTTAATGCAAACACAACGATCCCGGAGTATCTGGAAAGCGGTGAGTATAAGCCCCGTGACAGCGTCAGGACACTTGCCAATGCAATGGATGTGGGTGCTCCTTCCAACATGGAGCGTCTCTTCAGTCTCTTCCCGACCTATGAGGCCATGAAGGAAAACGTCTCTTCCTGGTCAGTAAGCGATGAGGAAATAAAGAGAACAATAGTGGATGAGTACAGGAAGGAAGGGTACATCCTCTGCCCGCACACTGCATGTGCGGAGCGCGTCAGACTCGATCACTTTGGATCAGAGCCCGTCATAATCGTTTCAACGGCACATCCTGCCAAGTTCGAGACTGTGGTTGAGCCCCTGATCGGAACTACGGTGCCGATGCCTGAAGCCCTGGCGGATCTTGTCAATCGTCCGAGCACTTTCACTGAGATCGGAACCGATTACAGAGAGCTCTTCTGAGAAACAGAAAAGGGACTGCCGCATTGACAGTCCCTTTTAACTCATCACTCCTTAGTCAGCCATTTTCCCCGCTTATAGTAGATTACGAAGAGCGTTGACGTTACGACCCATGTTATGGGGTAACACATTATTACGCCTTCAAGTGTACCGATCATCGGGGATGCCGTGGAAATCCAGAGCACACGCAGGAGGCAGATGCCGCATAGGCATATGATTGTCGGCATCATTGCCTTGCCCGCTCCCCTTATCGTTCCTGAAAGGATTTCGGTGGGAAGATATGCGATGAATGCAGGAGCAATAACATAGATCATCCTGATACCGATGTCTATTACGTTACCGTCCCTTGTGAAAAGCATGAATGCATAGCGGGCAAAGAAAACATACATGAGCGACAGTACGATCGTTACCGCACCGGATATGAGAATTGTCGTCTTAACGCCTTTTTTCACTCTTTCAGGCTTTTCGGCTCCGAAGTTCTGTCCCGTGAATGTTGTTATTGCAATGCCGAAGGCATTCACGGTCATCCAGTACATGCAGTCCATCTTACCGTATGCGGCCCATGCGGCAGCTGCGTCGGTACCGAATCCGTTCACACTGGACTGTATCAGCAGGTTACTGAAGGTATATAGCATTGACTGAATGCCGGAGGGCAGCCCGATCCTTAGCATTTCCTTAAGTTCCCTTCTGTCTATTGCGCTTTTCCTCAGGGTATATGAGAGTCCGTTTCCGAGTTTTCTGAGACACCTAATGGTAAGCACCATGGATACGCCCTGGCTTATTACGGTTGCAAGAGCGGCTCCCTCAACACCCATCCTGAATGTACCGACCAGCAATATGTCGAGCACAATGTTCGTAAGACACCCTGTTATCAGGAAGTACAGCGGATGCCTTGAATCCCCAAGTGCCCTGAACACACCGGTTCCCATGTTGTAGATTATGAGTGTCAGTGAACCTGCGTAATAGATTTTCATATATGATTCGGCAAGAGGTATGATATCTTCCGGTGTGCTTATTATCCTCAGTGATGCCTCTGCCGTGAGAAGTCCGGCAGTTGTTATTATGAGGGATGCGATGAGTGACAGCGTCATGGCAGTCCTTATCGCCTTTGCGGTGCGCTCCATGTCTCCTGAGCCGTAGCGGTGTGAGATGACGACCGATGCTCCTGATGCCAGGCCCGTGAAGAAACCGATGAGGAGGTTTATTATCGTGCTTGTTCCCCCGCCCACTGCGGCAAGGGCTTCCTTGCCAAGAAACTGACCTACTATTACCGCATCAACGGTATTATACAGCTGCTGGAAAAAGGTACCGAAGAGAATGGGAAAGAAGAAGTACAGAATTCCCTTCCACACAGGTCCTTCCAGAATGGCATTTCCCTTTATTTTCTCACTCATAGCCGCCCATTATAGTGAGGATGAGAAAAAATGATAAGGGGTTGTCATTTGTGAGTATTATGATTATAGTTAGTTAAGACTAACATAGGAGGACATATGGGAACGATAATAGTATTCGTAATAATCGTGGCACTTGTGTTTCTGGCCCTCAGGGCAATGAAGAAGGGCGCTCATCACTGCGCATCATGCAGGGAATGCTCTTCATGCTGCTCATGCAGGAATTCTGAAAAGGAAGCTGAAGTAAAGGACTGCTGCAAGGGTAAGTGAATTTTTCTTTCCTCTGACCGATACTCTTCGTGGTATTATTGATCAGGAGGAATTCTTATGAGTGTTGATGTTTCTCACTGCGCACAGCGCTTTCTTATCGTACTTTCCTTAATTCTTCTGCTTGCCGTTCCGTCTGCTTTTGCCAGCCAGACTCACGGTTTCGGTTTCTCATTCGTCTCGGTCCCGTCTTTCAGGACAGGAATCGGTGCTGCTCTGGAATATGTTTCAGGACCTGAATATGAGGACGAAGTGCCAAAAGTGAACATGGCATACTGTGCAAGAAGTGATTTTGCCGTCTCAGGCTTTGATGTGGATGGTTTTATGATGAGTCTTATGGGAGGTGTCGGTGCTGCCATCCACGTAAATGACAGACTATCCGTTACTTTGTATGCGGGACCTTCATTTATCTTCTTCATCGGTAACGAAAAAGAGGGCAGTGTGGCTTCCGATACCGGATTGGGTGTGGGTATTGCCGGTAACCTGTCATATGCCTTCAGCAATCCCGGATTTGTCCTGAGCCTCGGAGTATGGGGTGACTGCGGTCTGATTCTGACGAACACAAAGCCTATTGCATTCGGTGCGAGCCTTTCTGCAGGATTTACATACTGATACGATAATGCTGCCGGGGCTCCCGGCAGCAATCAAAGCTTTTTTAACAGAGTCTTGTGGTGGGCAGGGGCCTTATGGCTAGAACCGTTGCCGCACCCTCTCCGAAGAGCGCATCCATCCGATCAATGTACTCATAAAGAAGGCCATCAGGAACATATGCCTGAATCGTTCCGGCAAAGCCGCCGCCATGAACGCGGACGACACCTTTGTCCTTAAGTATTTGCTCGCTGACCGCGATCCCCACAGACAGTCCCTGCTCTGCCGGCATTGAGGATGCATAGACGTTCTGAAGGAAGCGGAAAGATGAGGCGCCGCTCTTCTGTACTCCGTCAAGGTATGATGCGATATCATTATTCTTAAGGGCTTCCAGCATGGAATCAACCCTTTCGTTTTCAGTGAAGTAGTGGTAAGCCCTGAGAACAGCCCTGTCATTGGAAAGTGCCTTCCGGACTTCAGGAAGCTTTGCGATGAAATCATTGAAATCAACTTCACGGAGGACGGTTTTGCCGAAATATGCGGCAACAGCCTTCATTTCGGCAGGTACAGCCGCATATTCGGGTGTGAGGTTCGCATGGTCTCCCTTCGTGTCCACTATCACCAGGCTGTAGCCGTAATCCTCGAAGTTTACATCAATCGGGGTTAGTACGGGATTTCTGTTGTCTTTAAAGTCAATTCCGACGATACCGCCCTGTGCGCATCCGATCTGGTCCATAAGGCCTGAGGGTTTTCCGAAGTAAACGTTCTCTGCATACTGCCCGATTTTAGCAAGTTCAACGGGAGCAAGCACGTCATCATTGAAGAGGCTGTTGAAGATTTCCGCAATGAGCACTTCGATTGCAGCTGATGATGAAAGACCTGATCCTCTGAGAACCTTTGTCGTTGTATTTGCCT
>JBJEWN010000460.1:0-1697 GCA_051885075.1 Bullifex sp. | reverse complement strand
GCTTAGATATTTCGGATAATTTTACTGATACTGTCTTGACATATCTCTTAGCTTAGATTCCTGCAGTATCAAAATCTCATGTGAGATCGTCAATAAGTTCTCTGATGTCCTCAAGTTTTTCAGCATCACTTTCAAACTTTATCGGGGACTTTTCATAGAAGGCAAGTGCATAGCGGAGAATCATTACGGCTTCCTGTCTGTCACTCATCTTCTCAAGCGTGACTGATGAATAGAAAGGCTTAGTGTTCTTACCGTCCCTGCCTTCATAGTATTTCATCTTTTCAGTAGGTACGGTGGCTGCATCGTACTTCTTCTTCATCTTATCCAGTTCCTTGGCTCTCTTTGATGCTGACCAGTCCCTGTCTGCAAGCTGCTCGGCAAGCTCAAGATAGTTCGTAAGGTTTGTCCTGTTCTTGTTGTCCTGTGTGTCTATGCACCTTCTCATGTAGCTGATTGCGGCATCCTTGTCACCGAAGCTGATGGGACCACCCGGCAGCTGGTTGTAGAGAATTCCGAGCACATACCAGGAATCGGTGTAATCTGCGTTGAAGTCATTCTGAACCTTCTCCACCAGTTCCCTCATCGGTTTGGCTTTTCCGAGGCTGTTGAGAGGTCCGTTGACCTGGCCGATCCTTCCGATTGCACTGGCCTGCCAGTGATAGGCATTGTATGTTTCCTTATAGCTCAGGGACTGAACCGCAAGTTCCTCAGCCTTGGCATAGCCATCAAGTCTCTGCTGTTTGAATTCCTTGTCGTCATCGATGTCATCGGTGAGTGTGAGATGTACCCTGGACAGTCTCCAGAGAATCTCAGCTTTCTCATCTGCAGATACAGCTTCCGTAAGTGCCTTTTCCAGATATGCCCTGTCTGCGGCATAATCATGGAGATTATAGAACTGGTAATCGCTGTAGGCAGGATTGAATGCCGCGAACAGGGATGTAACCATCATAAAGACAAGAAGTAAGGCAGATAGTTTTTTCATTTTTTTCTCCTCAGTGCATCAGTAACCGTACGATACGGTCCTTGAGTTTTGCTTTGTAAGGTGCATAACGCACCGGAAGGTCGAGAAGCAGACTCTTTCTGAGTATGCTCTTCCTGTGGGTAAAGGTTTCAAATCCTTCCCTGGAATGGTATGATCCCAGTCCTGAGTTTCCGACTCCTCCGAACGGCATGTTCGGATTGGTCAGGTGCACGACAACGTCATTTACGCATCCGCCTCCGAAACTGAGTACTGAGTGTGCTTTTCCCACCCTCTGATTATCACGGGTGAAAATGTAGAACGCAAGAGGCTTCTCCCTCTTTCTGATGAATTCCAGTGCTTCATCAAAACTCTCATATGTGATCATGGGAAGAATCGGTGCAAATATCTCATCGGTCATTAACGGTGATGAAAGATCAGGATCGTCAATAAGTGTAGGTGCAATCTTTCTTCTTTCATCATCAAAGTTTCCACCGATAAGTACTTTGCCGAATGAAAGCAGGCCCTTTGCCCTCTCATAGTGTTTTTCATTTATGATCTTCGGAAGATCGGGAGAAATGACGGGATCAGAACCGAACATTTTTTCAATTGCCTTTGAAAACTCCCTGACAAACTCATCCTTAACCTTTCTGTCGATGAGAAGATAATCAGGGGCAACGCAGGTCTGTCCGGCGTTAAGGTCTTTGCCCCAGGCAAGACGTACCGCACTTACCTTTAT
>JBJEWN010000459.1:0-6619 GCA_051885075.1 Bullifex sp. | reverse complement strand
TCCAACATCCTGAAGTTCCATGAGGCTGAAAGGTGCATCGGTGAGGATGTCTTTACCGAACCCGGTGTCAGATGCTTCCGTAAGGTCGTTCCCATAAAGAGTGTTGGGCTTTACATACCGGGAGGCACCGCTCCGCTTTTTTCCACTGTCCTGATGCTCTGCGTGCCCGCGAAGGTCGCCGGATGCAGTGAGATAACCCTGGCAACTCCGGCCAGAAACGGAAAGGTCAATTCCGCCGTCCTTTATACCGCGGCGCTCTGCGGGGTGAGGAAAGTGCTTAAGTGCGGCGGTGCCCAGGCCATTGCGGCATTGGCATACGGAACCCGGTCCGTGGAAAAAGTGGACAAGATCTTCGGCCCCGGCAACAGGTATGTCGCGTTCGCCAAGTCCATTGCTTCCGATGTATGCTCGATCGACATGGTCGCGGGTCCCAGCGAGGTAATGGTCGTCTGTGACCGCAATGCCGATCCGCTTTACGTTGCAACCGATCTCTTAAGTCAGGCAGAGCACGGGCGGGACAGTCAGGTCATGCTAGTCATCAGGGCGGAGGACGAAAAGGAGGCTTCGGAAATTCATGACAGGATCGAGGAGAAGCTTGATGAAGAGGTTGAGAAGCTCGGAAGGAAGGAGTACATGCTCCCATCCCTTTCCCACTCAGCCGCATTCAGCTTTTACGATGATGAGAGCGTCCTTAAGATGATCAACAGCTATGCCCCCGAGCACCTCATCATCAACACCCGTGACCCTTATAAGCTGCTGAAGGGCGTTGAAAGCGCAGGATCAGTATTCCTTGGTCCTTATTCCCCTGAATCCGCAGGTGACTATGCCAGCGGAACCAATCATACGCTTCCAACCTCCGGACATGCCGCATCCCAGTCAGGTGTGAGCGTGGACAGCTTCATCAAGAAGATAACGGTTCAGGAACTGACAAGGGAGGGCATAAGAAGCCTTGCCCCCACTGTAATAACGATGGCTGAGGCTGAGGAGCTGACCGCCCACGCCGAGGCTGCAAGAGTGAGGATGTCATGAGTATCAGGAATCTGCTGAGGGAGAATATCAGATCGCTTGAGCCGTATTCCTCGGCCCGCGATGACTTTTCAGGAAGTGCATCGGTATTTCTCGATGCAAATGAGAACTGGCAGGAGTTCGTGGATTTCGATGACATCAACCGCTATCCCGATCCGCACTCCGCTGCAGTGAAGAAGGGCGTCCGTTCAGTCTTCGGTTACGATGAGAAGACGGTGAGTGTCGGTAACGGGTCAGATGAACTCATTGACATCATGTACCGCCTGTTCTGCACGCCTGGCCGTGATTCGGTTCTGATAATGCCTCCGACCTACGGAGAGTATAAGGTGCTTGCCGAAATCAATGACGTAAAGGTTCATAAAGTGCTTCAGAATCCTGATTTCACCCTGAATGCGGCTGAAGTGAAGAAGGCAATTGATGAATATGAGCCGAAACTGATGTTCATATGTTCACCAAACAACCCGACGGGAGCCTCCGTCCCCTTCAGTGTGATAAAGGAGCTCTCTGATTACAATAAGGGCATAACGGTTGTGGATGAGGCATATCTTGATTTCTCCGCGTCAGAAAGCGCGGTAAGTCTTATCGGCACAAATGAGAGGGTCGTGGTTTTAAGGACCCTTTCAAAGGCCTGGGCCCTGGCAGGGGCAAGGATCGGACTTGCCGTCTCCTCCCCTGAGATCGCTGAGCTTGTCTACATGGTCAAGTATCCGTACAACGTGCCCGTGCTTTCCCAGGTATATGCCGCAAGGGCCCTTTCCCGTGCTGATGCTGTAAGGGGTGAAGTAAAACGTACAATATCGGAAAGAAGTCGGGTAAAAGCACTTCTTGAAGGGGTCAGGGGGGTTCACAAAGTGTTTGACAGTGATGCCAACTTCCTGCTCGTAAGACTTGAGAAGGCACATGAAGTGTTCCTGGCACTGCGTGAGATGGGCATCATAGTGCGTGACAGGACCAGGGAGGTCCTCTGTGATTCCTGTCTCAGGATCACTATCGGATCGAAAGAGGAGAATGACATGATGATCAAGGCTGTCAGGGAGGTGCTCGGTGGATTTTAAGAAGCAGAAAAGGGCGCTTTTCATTGACCGAGACGGTGTTCTGGTCGTAAAGGGACATAAGAACAGACCGGAAGACATAAGGTTCATGAAAGGTGTATTCACCTCCCTGAAGGCGGTTCAGGATTACACTGATTACCACCTGGTCCTGGTAAGCAACCAGGACGGTGTCGGAACTCCGTCCCTTCCGAGGGAAGTATATGATAAAGCTCAGGATGTCATAATGGGAACGCTTGAGGGAGAAGGAATCCGTTTTTCCGACATCCTTGTCGATTTCTCCCGACCGGAGGACAATTGTCCGGGAAGGAAGCCGGGAACTGCAATGATGAAGGAGTACATGAACGGGGAGTGGGATCTTTCATACTCATTCATGATAGGGGACAGGAAGACCGATATGGAATTTGCTTCGGCTCTCGGCGTTAAGGGAATCTGGTTTTCATCGGAAAACGTTCCTTCCGATCTTGAGAAGACGGTTGTGCTTGTCACTGAAAGCTGGAATGAGATCGCATCCTTCCTGACCGGAGGAAAACATAAAAGGGAAAGAAGGGCATCCCTTTCCAGAAAGACTAAGGAAACGGAGTTTGAGTTTGACCTGAATCTGGACGGAACGGGCAAGGGGCGGATAATTACGGGAATCGGGTTTTTCGATCACATGACCGAGCAGATCGTGAAACACTCAGGAATCGATCTTTCAGGTACCTTCAGAGGAGACCTGGAGGTGGACGAACATCACAGCGTTGAGGACTTTGCCATCACCCTCGGCCTTCTTTTTAAAAAGGCTCTTGGAGACAAGAGGGGCATAAACCGCTACGGGTCGGACATTCTCATCATGGATGACTGTGTCGCCACGGTTGCAATCGATTTTTCAGGAAGGGCAGAGTTCATCTATGACGTGCATTTTGAAAGGGAGTATATCGGTACATTCCCGACGGAGATGATAAAGCACTTCTTCAAGTCGTTTTCCAATGCCTCTGAGTGCAATCTTTACCTTCATGTGACTGAGGGTAACTCGCACCATATGGCTGAAGCGCTCTTCAAGGCCTTTGCAAGAAGCATTAAAGTAGCTGTTAAGCGTAATCCGGCATCGGATGAACTTCCATCCACAAAGGGGGTGCTATGACTGCAGTGGTTGATTACAATGCAGGAAACGTCCGTTCAGTCATGAATGCGCTTAACCGTCTCGGTGCTCCTTCCGTGCTGACATGCGATCCTGATGTCATCAGGAAGGCTGACCGCGTTATCTTCCCGGGTGTCGGTGCAGCTGCCTCCGCCATGGCTGAGATTGAAAAAAGGAATCTCACGGAGGTCCTGAGTGAGTATGAGCGTCCGTTTCTCGGAATATGTCTCGGAATGCAGCTCATGAATGCTTTCTCGGAAGAAGGGAATGTGAAACTTCTTGGCATCACGCCGGAGAATGTCAGGCTCTTCGACAGGTCAGCAGGTGATAAAATCCCGCATGTGGGCTGGAATGAAATAAATGTTACGGATGATCCGCTGTTCAGGGGAATCGCATCCGGAACATACTTCTATTTCGTTCACTCATACTATGCAGAGGCATCCGTGCGTACCATTGCATCGTGTGATTATGCCGGCGTGACATTTTCCGCCGCCATAAGGAAGGACAACTTTTCCGGCGTCCAGTTCCACCCGGAAAAGAGCGGAGAGGCCGGTGCGCTCCTTTTAAGAAACTTCCTGGAGGTGAAGTGATGACGGTCATACCTGCAATAGACATCATCTCAGGTGAGTGCGTCAGGCTCAGCAAAGGTGATTACGAAGCAAAGAAGAGTTATTTCCGTGATCCGCTGGAAGTGGCAAAAAGGTTTGAGGATGCAGGGCTTACGAGACTTCACCTCGTTGATCTTGACGGTGCAAGGTCCGGTGAAATAAAGAACCTGAAGACTCTTGAGCGCATTGCCGGTCAGACCGCGCTCACCGTTGATTTCGGAGGAGGCATCAAAACAGCCGCTTCCCTCAATGCCGCACTTGATGCGGGAGCATGCTGGGTAACCTGCGGTTCCATTGCGGTGAAGGATCCGCTTACCGTCCTTGACTGGCTGGACCAGCATCCGGGACGCCTTATCCTGGGTGCTGACTGCAGGAACGGCTTCATCTCAACCTCAGGATGGATGGAGGACAGCTCTCTTGAGGTAACTTCATTCATAGGGTCATGGAATGAAAAAGGTTTTGACACATGCATCAGCACGGACATTTCAAAGGACGGAATGCTCATGGGGCCATCCTTTGGTCTTTATGAATCCATCCTGAAAAAAGTTCCGGGCATGAATGTGATCGCATCGGGCGGGATCACGACGTATGAGGACCTGAAAAAGCTCTCTGATGCAGGACTTTTCGGCGCGATAGTCGGAAAAGCATACTATGAAGGTCATATTTCCTTATCTGAGATGAAGGAGGCAGAATGCTTGCAAAGAGGATAATTCCCTGTCTTGACATAAAGAACGGCCGCACGGTTAAGGGAATAAACTTCCTTTCCCTTGCCGATGCGGGGGACCCTGTTGAGAATGCGGTCCGCTATTCCCGGTCCGGTGCCGACGAACTTGTGTTTCTTGATATCACGGCCACCGTCGAGAACAGGAAGACCCTCTCATCCCTGGTTGAGAGGATAGCCGCGGCAATAGACATACCCTTCACGGTAGGCGGCGGAATAAGGAGTGCCGATGATGCATATGAGCTGCTGTCAAAAGGTGCTGACAAGATTTCCGTGAACTCGATGGCAGTCAGAAATCCTGAAGTGATAACACAGTTTTCCAGACGTTTCGGTTCCCAGTGCGTGGTCACTGCAGTCGATGTCAGAAAAAATGATCATTTCCCATCCGGATATGAAGTATACATAGACGGCGGACGTACCCCGGCAGGGCTTGATGCCCTCCTGTGGACGAAAAGGTGCGAGGAGCTGGGAGCGGGTGAGATACTTCTGACAAGCATGAACTCGGACGGTACCAAAGCGGGCTTCTCCTGTGACATCACGGCGCTTGTCAGCAGGAGTCTTTCGATTCCCGTCATTGCCTCGGGAGGTGCCGGTACGATGGAGCACTTTCTTGATGTTTTCCGGGATGGATCGGCTGATGCGGCACTTGCCGCCAGTGTGTTCCACTATCACGAAATAGATATTATCGACCTTAAAAGGTATTTACAAAAACATGGCATTCCTGTTAGGTTAAATTCATCATTAGGGTGACATTATGGTTATTGATTTTGAAAAAGGTGACGGACTTGTTCCTGCTATCGTTCAGGATGCAGTGACGCATCGCGTACTGATGCTGGGTTATATGAACGCTGAGGCCTATCAGCTCACTTTGGACAGAGGTCTTGTGACATTCTGGTCAAGATCGAGAAAGAGAATCTGGACAAAGGGTGAAACCAGCGGAAACTTCCTGCAGGTCCGTGAGATCCTTGCGGACTGTGACGGTGATACGCTTCTGGTAAAGGCCATTCCCACAGGTCCTGTCTGTCATACCGGTGCAGATACATGCTTCGATGAGGTCAATGAGCCCAGTGAAATGACTTCAACAGAGTTCCTTTTCTACCTTGAGGATGTCATCAACGACAGAAGAAACAATCCCCAGGAAGGTTCATATACAAACCACCTCTTCTCAAGAGGTCTCAACAAAATTGCACAGAAGGTCGGTGAGGAAGCCGTAGAGCTCATAATCGAAAGCAAGGATAACAACAAGGAACTGTTCCTCGGTGAGGCTGCCGATCTTATGTATCACTTCCTGGTTCTTCTTGCACAGAAGGATTCTTCCCTTTCCGAAGTTGTTGAGGTTCTGAAGGGTCGCCACGCCAGATAATGGAAGATATCAGCTCTGAAAGCTTCTCCGGTGAAAAGCACAAAGGAGAAGCTTTTGCTTTTTATACCTTCACTGACTGTACTTTTTCAAATCAGGTTTATGAGGAGTGCGATTTTTCGTCAGCCTCATTTGCTTCATGTACCTTCGACACATGCACATTCATCTCCTGTTACTTTCCGGAAAGTCTCATTGACGGCTGCGCTTTCACCGATTCAAAGCTTATGGGCGTGAATCTGGAAGGATCCAGGATCAGGAAGAGCAGGTTTGAAAGGGTTAACTTTTCCTTCAGCAATCTCTCTTCCATCATCATTCAGGACAGTGTGATAACAGGCTCATCCCTTGAGGAAACCGCTTTTTCTGATGTCACACACAAACGTGTGAAAATCCATGACACGTCGTTTGAAAGGGCAACACTCACAGGCACTTCCCTGAAAGGGCTGTCCCTTCAGGGCTCTGATTTTTCAGGTATTTATTTAAGTGAAACACTGAAGGAACTGAGGGGAGCGGAGCTTGATATCTCACAGGCTGTGGATATCGTGAAACTGCTCGGTGTCACGATAAGGTGATGGTTAATCACCCATTGATTCTTTTCTTATAATCCTCTCCCCAGTTCCACATTGCATCAAGAATGGGTTTCAGGCTGTATCCCAGATCTGTCAGGCTGTATTCCACACGCGGAGGCACCTGGGCATAAACCTTCCTGTTCACAAGTCCCTTTTCCTCCATGTCCCT
>JBJEWN010000458.1:0-1700 GCA_051885075.1 Bullifex sp. | reverse complement strand
CATGGAGCTGGGCACAGATATTACCGAACATTCATCAGGCAGTGCATCATTCAGGTCACATATAAGATTTTCCGGACTGACACCATCCCTTGTGGACAGTGTGAGAGGTTCGATCCTTTTTTCAGGTCCGCTGCTTGCCAGAGGTGAAAAGGTTGTAATTCCGCCTCCCGGAGGTGATGTTATCGGGCTCAGGAGACTTGATACCCATTTTATGGGACTTACTGCCCTTGGAGTGGACTGCACTGTGGATGACAGGGGATATCTGATCCTTACGCCTCCTGAAAGGCTTATGGGCACTGACATATTTCTTGACGAAGCATCCGTTACGGCTACTGAAAATGTGATAATGGCAGCTTCCCTTGCCTATGGGGAGAGCACAATATACAATGCGGCATGCGAACCTCATGTTCAGGATCTCTGTCATCTTCTCAACCGTATGGGAAGCTGTATAGAGGGAATAGGATCAAACTATCTGAGAATAAAGGGAAGGGAACGTCTTTACGGTGCCGATTACACTATCGGACCTGATTACATGGAAACAGGTTCCTACATAGGTCTTGCCGCGGCAACAGGAAGTGAACTGCTGCTTAAGGGAACGGACAGACTTAACCTCAGACCTCTTGAACTGGGTTTTGACAAACTAGGAATCAGTTTTGAAGCTTTCGGGAATACTGTTTACATTCCTGAAAAACAGAAAGCTGTAATAGGAAGGACATATTCCGGTGTAACGAATAAACTGGATGATGCCCCATGGCCCGGCTTTCCTGCCGATCTTCTGTCCATCATGACCGTGACCGCAACACAGATGTCCGGAACACTGCTGATTCATGAGAAAATGTTCGAGTCCCGTCTGTACTTTGTTGATTACCTCATCCGAATGGGTGCGGACATCATACTCTGTGACCCGCACAGGGCAGTTGTAAACGGAAGAAGCAGACTTAGATCATGTGAACTGACAAGTCCAGATGTGAGGGCCGGCATGGCCATGGTCATAGCTGCTCTTGCAACTGACGGAATATGCACTATAGACAGGATAGATCAGATAGAAAGAGGATATGAGAACCTTCTGGGCAAGCTCAGAAACATCGGTGCCGATATCATAAGCGAGTAAGACTTTTCAACAGAAAACAACACTAGATATGGGTTTTCCACAAGTTTTCAACAGGATTTCCACAAATCACCTCCAGATGCTGTGGAAAACTTCCGATTCATTAAAATGTTACTGTTTGCACTATAGTGTTAATTGTTTAAATAATTATTTTATACATAAGTAAATAATCTGAATTTAAAGTCTTTGTGAATACCTAAAAACTATATTGTTTTTACCTTGTTTCAAAAGCAGAAATCATTGTTGAAAACATTTGAAAACACAAAGTTTTCAACAGGTTTTCAACAAGCTGAGGTTTCCATGTGTAAAAGTAGTTAATTATACCTTGGTGATGGAATTAGCCCTGTTGAAAACAAAAAAACAGTAATTTTTCCAATGCTTCTGATAGTGTGATACAGCCTCCTGTCGGAGGCTGTATGCGGGGGGATAATGACAATGATGATTCAGAGAACTTCATCCGGAAGGGAAAATATGAATTTGCCGTCCGTGCACGTTCTGTGCATGTGATCTACCGTTTTGAAAAGCTGCCTGACGTTTCCGGGCCACTCATACTCCATAAACGGAGTGTAATCGCTTATCCTGTCCGTATAGC
>JBJEWN010000457.1:0-6636 GCA_051885075.1 Bullifex sp. | reverse complement strand
TGCATTCCAGATGGATATCAAGATCGCAGGAGTCACTCCCGAGATCATGAGCAAGGCACTCCAGCAGGCAAAGGAAGGAAGGATGCACATCCTCGGTATCATGCATGATACTCTTGAAGGCCCCAGACCGGAAATAAGCGAGCTTGCACCCAAGATCCTTACGATAAAGGTTCCTGAGGAAACAATCGGAGCAGTCATCGGAACCGGTGGAAAGACCATCAAGGGCATTGCACAGAAGGCAGGTGCCGAGATCAATATCGAGGATGACGGAACAGTCATGATCTACGGCAGGAACAATGCATCAGCTCAGGAAGCAAAGAGACTCATTCTCTCCATAATTGAGAAGCCTGAAGTTGGAAAGATTTACCATGGTACTGTAAAGCGCATTGTTGACTTCGGTGCATTCATTGAAATTCTCCCCGGTAAGGAAGGCCTCTGCCATATTTCCAAACTGGCTAAGACAAGAGTGAAGCAGGTTTCCGATGTCCTTAAGGTAGGACAGGAAGTCGATGTGAAACTCATCGAGATCGACAGGATGGACAGACTCAATCTCTCATACGTCGATGCACTTCCCAAAGAGGACAAATAATGGATGAAGTTAAGATTACCCTAAAGGAAGGAGCCTTTGCTCCTTCCTATGAGAGCAGGGGGAGTGCAGGTGCTGATGTGCATGCATATCTTCCTGACGGGGCAATCGTGATTGAACCGGGAAAAGCTGCAATGATACCTACAGGAATCCGTGCAGCGATTCCCGATGGGTTTGAGCTTCAGGTTCGTCCCCGTTCAGGGCTTGCACTGAAGAAATCCATCACTGTACTCAATACCCCCGGTACGATCGATTCCGATTACAGGGGTGAGATCGGTATCATACTGATCAACCATTCCGGTTTTCCGTTTACGGTAAACCACGGCGACAGGATTGCCCAGCTGGTATTTGCAAGATATGCCCGTGCGGTCTATACTGTCGTTAGTGAGCTTGATGAAACGGAACGCGGAAGCGGAGGCTTCGGCTCCACGGGAGTCTGAATTGTTCAGAAGAAGAAAAAGAAACACGATACTGCATTTTCACATAACAAGGGAGTTCCTCCTGGATTTCCTGGTATCGTTCATCTTTTTCTTCTTTATTTTTTTCATTAACCAGATACTTCTTCTTGTTAAGAAAGTGCTTCTGAAAAACGTGGACATTTACACAATGTTCATTCTGGTTCTCTGTGCCATACCTCAGTTTCTACAGTATGTAATACCTTTTTCAACGCTTTCAGCTTCCAGCATGGTTCTTGGTGACCTTGGAGCAAACAATGAACTTCTGGCACTCAGAAGTCTTGGAATTCCCATGAAAAGGGTTTACATGGTACTCATCGTGCTTGCCCTCATTCTTACATGTGTCACGTTCCATATATCAGATACACTGATGCCTCAGAGTCAGAAAGTTTACAAACAGCTGCTTGGGGACATAATGAGGGATCTCCCGACCTTTGAGCTGACGGCTAACGGTACGAACACGGTGGGAAACATCGTCCTCGTCAATCAGGATGTGGAAGGAAACAGGATTGAGGACATTCTTCTTTTCAACAATGATTCGAGGCCCGCTCAGACTCTTTATGCACGTGAAGGAATACTGGAACTGACCGATACGGAAAGATTCATCTACAGACTTGATCTTGACGATGTGAACCTTCTCCTGACTGAAGATGATATTTCATCGTGGTCATATGCCCAGAGTGATAATGCAACGTTATATCTCAACTTCTCCGATCAGATACCCGCACTTACGGGAGAAAGCCCCTCAAATCTTTCCAATGCCGAGCTTTCGGTACTGATAAAGGAAAAGAAAGAGGAACAGAAGGATAATGTCGGAAGATTTCACAGGAACAGGACGGAAATAAAAACATCAATTGCATCGCGGCTTGACGGAATTGAACGTTATGAGGATTACCTCATTGAAAAGAACAACCTCGAAAGCAGGCTTCATGAACTGGATATATACGGAGACAAGGAACCGATAGGCTTTTATTATCAGTACTATGTTGCCGAATGGCATAAAAAGTATGTTCTTTCCTTTGCATGTTTATGCTTGACCATTGTCACGTTCCCCCTCAGTTTCATCAGGATAAAGTACGGACGGCTCTTCGGGTTCGGTCTTTCCCTTCTTTTTGCGGTTGCATACTGGTACATTCTTTTCTTCAGTCAGCTGAAAATATTTGATGTGTCATTTTCCAGTGCCTGGCTGATGTGGATATGTGATGCAGTCATGCTGGTGTTCGGCATTGTTCTGCTGGCGCTGAAGAGGAAATAGGATGCGGATCGTAACCAGATACATAACCAGGTCAATATTAAAGACGGCATTCATAACACTCTTTGTATGCGTCATGCTGGTACTTGCGGTAGAACTTTTCAGCTCAATGAACAGTATTGTAAGCAACAGTGTCTCATTTGCCCAGATAATGAGACTTTCCGTCCTGGGACTGCCTGAATACCTCATGATGGTTGTTTCCGTAGCATTTCTTTTTGCAACCACGTTCTTTCTGTCCCAGCTTTCAGCCAACAATGAACTTATCATCCTTTTCAATACAGGCATGAGTTACTCAAAGATTGCATCAAGGATCATAGTGCTCGGAATCATCGTTACGCTGTTTTTCTTCTGTTTTTCGGAAACGGTGATGATAAACGCAAAACTTGAACATGACAGACTGAATGATGAGCTTTTCGGACTCACCGGAACTTCCGACAGCCGCAACATAACCCTTTCCGATCCGGAGGAATCATATGTGGTTCACACATCGCGTTTCAGCGAGAAAAGACAGACCATTTACTCCGTCACCATGATTGAAACTGACGGAAACATGATAAAAAGAAGGGTTACGGCAGACAGTGCCGAATATCTTGAAGATGAAGGATACTGGAGATTCATCAGGGCAAGGATATGGAATGCCGAAAACGGCATCATAAAATCCTCATACATGGATACCCTCGATGATCCTTTGATAACAATAGAACCAAGGCTTTTCAGGAATGCGACCAATGATGTTACAACCATGGACAGAAATGATGCCATCAACTACCTCAGGCGTCTTGAAAAGCTTGATAAGTCAAGCTGGTACAGGGCAGCAACTGACTTCTGGCAGCGCCTCTTTTCTCCTTTTTCCATCTTGATACTTATGGTGATCTCTGTTTCAATGAACTACAGATTCAAGAAGAACGTCTTCCTGTTCAGTATAATACTGAGTCTGTGCACCGCAGTGGTATACTATGTTTCCATTATGGTGTTCACGATTTCATCTTCCCAGGGGGTGACCGAGCCATATATGTCTGTGCTCGCTCCGATACTGATAGTAAGCGTTCTTTCCCTCATCGTGAGGTTTATCGGAGGAGCACGTGGCTGACAGGATTTTCACAAAAACATTTCAGGATAAGGATACAAAGGCACGCCTGGGGTATATTGACCTTCCTCATGGAAGGGTGGAAACACCTGCATTCATGCCTGTGGGAACAAACGGTACCGTCAAGGGAATATACCATGACAAGGTTGATGAGATAGGATATAAGCTCATTCTTGGAAATACATATCATCTCTATCTCAGGCCGGGACTTGAGGTACTTGAAAAGTTCGGGGGCCTTCATAAGTTCTCAAACTGGAACCACAACATCCTCACTGACAGCGGAGGCTTTCAGGTTTTTTCACTTTCAGGACTGAGAAAGGTAAAGGATTCCGGTGTTACGTTCCAGTCCCACATTGACGGATCAAAACATGTATTCACACCGGAAAAGGTTGTTGACATACAGTCAGTCATAGGTTCGGACATAGCCATGGTACTGGATGTATGCACGCCTCCCGGCATTGAATACAGGAATGCAAAGGAAGCCTGGAGGGTTACGAAGAACTGGGCAGAGAGAAGCATTGAGGAAAGAAACAGGCTTGGTGAAAAGTTCAGGGGTAATCTCTTCGGCATAGTGCAGGGGAACTTTTACAAGGATCTGAGGAAGGAATCAGCGGAAACCCTTTCCGAAATGGACTTTCCGGGCATTGCGATCGGAGGTCTTTCCGTAGGGGAAAGCAAGGATCAGTTCCTTGAATACCTTGAGTACACCGCCGGGTATATTACTGAAGAGAAACCGCGCTATGTCATGGGCATCGGAAGTCCGGATTACATCCTTGCATGTGTTGAAAACGGGATTGATCTCTTTGACTGCGTACTTGCAACCCGTATGGCCAGAAACGGAGGCATATTCACTGATGACGGTGTCATAACAATGAAGAAAGCCATCCATAAGTTTGATGAGCGTCCGCTTCAGGAAGGATGCACATGCACATGCTGTCAGAAGTATTCACGCGCATACCTGCACCACCTCATCAAATGCAACGAGATGCTCGGGGGAATGCTTGCAACCGAGCATAACCTCACATACCTGTACACACTTATGGAGAGGATTAAATGTGCGATCAGCGAAGGGCGGTTTGCCGAATTCAAGAGGGAGTATCTTGCGCGCTTCTACGGATGACGGAGGAGAAAGGAACTCCCTCATACTGATGGGGACGACACTCGTCTCACGGCTGCTGGGGATAGTGAAGGCGCGTGTGATTTCATCTGTATTCGGAGCGGGAGCCCTTGCTGACAGCATCAACTACGCATACACGATACCAAATAATCTGAGAAAACTGTTTGCGGAAGGAGCGCTGAGTCAGTCATACCTGCCGCTCATGAAAAATGAGGACAGTGATGAGGAAGGGCTCTTCATAAGTCAGCTGATAAGTTTCCAGGTAATCCTTTTCATACCGCTCATTGCGCTTACATTCATTTTTTCAGAGAAGTTCATACTGCTCTCAAGCGGTTTTTCAGATCCTTTCCAGATCAGGGTATCATCATCGCTTCTTCCTTATTTTCTGATATTTCTTTTTCTGATATCACTGTCAACCGTCTTTTCAAGTGCCCTTCAGGTCAGAAAATCCTTCTTAATCACGGGTGCGGGACCGATTTTCTTCACACTGACCGTGATTGTATCCGTCATATGTTTTTCAGGTCAGCTTTCTTATTATTCAATGGCAATAGGAACAGTGGCAGGGGCAGCGGCACAGCTTCTGAGTCAGTATGCAGTATTGAGGAAACATAAACTCAGACTCAGATTCACCATCCGCTTCAGGACTCCGATATTTACCAGGATGATCAGGGCATTCATTCCTGCGACTGTCTATTCCCTTATTCTGGTTGCGGACCAGTATATCTCATTCTATCTGGCATCGGGACTCGAAACAGGAGCTGTTACTGCAGTGACAAACTCAGTGATCTTCTATCAGACACCTTACGGGATTTTCTTTTCATCGATCGCGGGAGTCTATTTTCCGATGCTCTCATCGGCAGCGGACAATGAACAGAGAAACGGCATTCTTACAAAGGCACTTTCCAATCTGGTTACATTCCTCCTTCCCGGTGCAATCATACTGCTTACCCTGTCGGAAGAGTGCATATCAGCAGTTCTGCAGAAGGGTGCCTTCACTTATGAAAACACCGTTCTTACATCAAAAGTTCTGAAATACTATCTTGTTTCAATGATTCCGTTATCTTTTTCATCCATGCTGTCCCGTTTCTGCTACAGTAGAGGAAATTACGGCTATCCAGTGATCGTATCATCCATCAATCTGATTGCGGACGTGGCTTCAATGAAACTGCTTATAATGAGAGGCTTCGGTGCAGAAAGCATTTCCATGGCACTTTTCATTTCTTCATGCATCTCAGTCGTGATGTATGCACTGATGATGAAATCCTATAATTACGGGTATCTGACCGGACAGATTCTCAGGATCATTGGTGCAAACATTCCGCTGATGATCATTTCATTTGCTTATTCCCGGCTTGACATAACTTATCATATGGCAGGTTCCACTCTGAAATCATTTTCATTAACTGCATTTACCGGTCTTTGCTTTGTCGCCGTAACAGGGATTTCATATTCAATATTCAAAATACCGTTCATGGAAGTTTTCCGGAAGAGGAAAGGGTAAATGCAATGACAGCGTGGAATTGCCACGCTGTCATAAAACTAATCAGAAATCAGCGACTTCGATTGAAAGAATCGTATAGTCGTACTTCGTTCCGTTAATGTCGAACTTCAGTTCATCTCCGACAACCTTGTTGAGAAGCTGCATTCCAAGAGGTGTCTTGAAATTGAGGATGAACCTGTCAGGATCGCTCTCCCACTGACCAAGTATGGTGTAAACGATATTCTTACCTGAAAGATTGTCCTTCATCGTTACCTTTGTTCCGAAGCTTATTCTTGAGGGATCGACCTTGTCAGGCGTAATGACCTGAGCCTTTTCAATCTCATCGGAAAGCGTTCTCAGCCTTGCATTCAGATTCTTCTGTTTATCCTTGCCATACTGATACTCAGCATTCTCCCTGAGATCGCCGAGAGCCCTGGCATCAGCAATTTCATCGGCAACCTCCATCAGTTCCACATGCTCGATATGATCCTTTTCCTTAAGTTTCTCATCGAGGCACTTCTGAGTACAGAGGAAACCGGTTGGGATAAGGTTCTGGCTCTGAACGGGTGCCTCATCATCAAAGAACTTAAAGTCAGGATACTTCTCACTTATCTGATATCTGATGGTGACTTTCTTGCCGGGATCGATATTCTTATCAT
>JBJEWN010000456.1:0-6647 GCA_051885075.1 Bullifex sp. | reverse complement strand
CGTCGCATCGTACTTCTTCGGAGGTATTTCCGGTTCGGCTTCCGCCGATACAGCATCGCTCGGATCAATCCTGATCCCTATGATGGTTGATGAAGGCTATGATGCCGATTTCTCAACAGCGGTAACGATCACGTCATCATGTGAAGGACTTCTCGTGCCTCCTTCACACAACATGGTCATCTATGCGACCACGGCAGGCGGCATCTCGGTGGGAAGCCTCTTCCTGGCAGGATACCTTCCCGCAGCACTTCTGGCAGTTACCCTGATGATAGGGTCCTATATCATCTCAGTTAAGAGAAACTATCCTAAGGGAGATAAGTTCAGCCTTAAGGTATTCGTTAAGCAGTTTGCACAGTCCTTCTGGGCACTCGCCGCAGTCATCATCGTAGTCGTCGGTGTCGTAGGCGGTCTCTTCACTGCAACGGAATCCGCGGCAATAGCGGTAATCTACTCACTGATCGTCTCTGTCTTCATCTACAAAGGACTTGACTGGAAAGGCGTCTGGAGGGTGCTTGAGGACTGCATCAACACACTTGCGATCGTGCTCATCCTCATTGCAACCTCATCAGTCTTCGGTTACTGTCTCACGACACTCCATGTTCCTGACATGGCAGCTGCCGCGATCACATCGCTGACAAGCAACAGAATCGTCCTGATCCTCCTGCTGAACCTGATCCTTCTCGTTCTCGGCTGTATCATGGATATGGCTCCGATCATCCTGATCGCAACCCCGATCCTGCTTCCGATCGCAACAGGCATCTGCGGACTTGATCCGATTCAGTTCGGCATCATGGTTGTTCTGAACTGCGGTATCGGTCTTCTCACACCTCCCGTCGGTGCCGTTCTCTTCATCGGTTCCGCGGTTGGAAAGACTCCGATGGAAAAAGTCGTCAAGGCAACGCTTCCGTTCTACGGCTGCATGCTGCTGGCCCTTCTGCTGGTATCATTCATACCGCAGATCAGTCTCATCATACCGAAGCTTCTCGGAGGTTACATACCGACCAACTTCTGACAATGATCCAGGCCTCCTCCGGGAGGCCTTGTTAACACTATATGAATAAAGTCTACAGCTATAAGTTTTCAAAGATATATCCGCTTCTCACCGCAAAGGCACTAAGGAAAGGAAGAAGTGAGGATGAAGTCATCTCATGCATATCATGGCTCACAGGCTACAGCGCTGAGGAAGTAAAACGTGAGAGTGCAGGGGAGGCCACAATGAAGGAGTTCTTCATGTCCGCTCCTCACATGAATGAGAAGCGCTTCCTCATAAAGGGAACCATATGCGGTGTGAAAATCCAGGAGATTGAGGATCCTTTATATAAGGATATAAGAATACTGGATAAACTCATCGATGACCTTGCAAAGGGAAATAGCCTTGAGAAAATTCTTCCCTAAACTTCCTTTAACAGAATGTGTCTGATTTTCCCTCCGTATTTTTCCTTTGTCAGAACTATATGATAGCCCAGTGAGAGCGCGCTTTTAAGTGAAGGTGCGTTGTCAGGGTGTATCGTGCACATCAGATAATGGTACCCAAGGGCCTTTGCATCGTCTTCACCCATCTTCATGAGTCTCTTCTGGAGACCCATCCCCCTGTATGCAGGATTGACTGCGGCCACATCCATGTGGGCAACCTTTAAAAGCTCATTACCGGAAAGTCCAATATCATAACCCAGGTTTTCCTCATCAAGGCCCGGAAAGGTCATGGAAAAGGCTGCAGCAGGCTTTTCACCATCCAGTATCTCATATGTGAATCCCTCCGCCGGAGGATCATACTCCGGATCAAAGGCAAAGAATTCCTTTTCATTCATCCCATTGAACACCCTCTCAAAGAGTTCCCATGCCGTTTTGTCCTTAGTGGTGTTTTTCCTGACTGTTTCCATATATAAGCTGATGATAATCACTAAAAAGATTTTTGGAAATATTGGAATTTTTTCTCCGGATGACTTATTTTCTTGCATTCGCAAAATGTGTGTTTTATCCTTTTTCATGAGTCAGGAATCTGACTTAAAAAGGAGACATGAAATGAAAAAGGCATTAACTGTTCTGCTCGTTTTACTGCTTGCAGGATCGCTTTTCGCTGCAGGTGCAAGTGAAGCGGCCGCAACCGTATCCGAAAATGATTCACCGCTCGTGGCAGCTGCAAAGGCTGAGGGCGAGCTCGTTGTTTACGGCTCATGTGAGGAGCCTTATCTTGCTGCCGCATGTGCAAAGTTCGAAGAGCTGTATGGAATCAAGACAGTCTTCCAGCGCCTCTCAACAGGTGAGGTTCAGGCTAAGATTGAGGAAGAGAGAGGCAATCCGTCCGCAGACGTCTGGTTCGGCGGCACAACCGATCCGTATAACGTTCTCGCGGCTGAAGGCTTCCTGGAGCCCTATAAGGCAGAGAATGCTTCCCATATCTCAAAGCCGGTCTATATGGACAGCGAAGGCAGATGGTACGGTATCTACACAGGTATTCTCGGCATCATGTACAACAAGGACGAAGTCAAGAGACTCGGAGTTGATGTTCCCAAGGATTTTGCTGACCTGACTGATCCCCAGTACAAGGGCCTTATCTGGACATCCAACTACAACACGGCAGGAACTGCAAAGCTCATCATCAACACCGTCATCCAGAAGTACGGCCACGATGAAGGAATCAAATATCTCGTAGACCTCGACAAGAACGTCCATGTTTACACGAAGTCCGGTTCCGGTCCTTCAAAGAATGTCGGTACAGGTGAGTGTGTCATCGGTCTCGGCTTCCTCCACGACGGCATCTATCAGATCGTTGATAACGGTTATGACAACATCGGTCTAGTCATTCCTTCATCCGGTACAACCTGTGAGATCGGCGCAACAGCAATTTTCAAGGGCGCAAAGCACCCCAACGCTGCAAAGCTCTGGATTGAGTTCGCACTTTCTCCTGACTGTGTTAACCTTGCAAAGGAAAACGGATCATATCAGTTCCTCGTTCTCGATAACGCTGAGCAGCCTGAGATCGCATATGAATTCGGTCTTGATCCTACCAATGTCATCGACTATGACTTCGACGATGCAACAGCCAACATCAAGAGATACGTCTCTGAAGTAATGGAAGCCCTCGCAGCATCCGGCGCCGCTACAGGTGACCAGACAAGATTCCAGATCAAATAGTATCTGAATTCAATTGAAAGAACAGAGGGGTGGTGGCTTCTTCGCTCCCATCCCTCTTCGTGTTTAATCTCAAAAGGAGGCAAAGGATCATGGCGAAAGGACAGGGTGCGGCACTGGACAGGAAGAAACTGATGAAGGATCCTGTTATGGTAACTACCATAGTTGTGCTGATAGCTTTCCTTACTCTCTTCATCCTCTATCCATTGGCAATACTGCTTGTGGATTCACTCGTGGGCGACGGCGTATTCGGCATTTCCGTGTTTAAACGCATATTCAGCATGCCCACATTCACCAAGGCAATAACCAATACGCTCAAGGTAGGCTTCGTCGTGGGAATCATCTCGACACTTGTCGGTCTTCTCTTTGCGTATGTTGAAGTATATCTGAGAATGAATGTATTCGTGGGAGGCCTTTTCAAGGTCGTATCGATGCTGCCTGTAGTGTCCCCGCCTTTCGTTCTCTCACTGTCAATGATCATGCTTTTCGGAAAGGCAGGCATCATTACACGGCATCTGCTTAAAATTTACGACAACTCCGTATATGGCTTCTGGGGTATAGTGATCGTCCAGGCACTTACGTTCTTCCCTGTGTGTTACATGATGCTGAAAGGGCTTCTTAAGAATATCGATCCGTCATTGGAGGAAGCGGCACGTGACATGGGGGCAACGCGGTTCAAGGTTTTCATGACAGTAACACTTCCCCTGATCCTCCCCGGACTCGGAAATGCATTTCTTGTCACTTTCATCGAGTCCATCGCGGACTTTGCAAACCCGATGATCATCGGCGGATCGTACGACACACTGGCAACGACCATATACCTCCAGATCACGGGGGCATATGACAAGGCAGGGGCTGCCGCCATGGCTGTCGTCCTGCTTGCCATCACGCTTCTGATGTTCGCGGTTCAGAAGTACGTGCTTGAGAAGAAGACTGCCGCAACCCTTACGGGAAAGGCTTCAAGGGGCAGGATGCTCATAGAAGATAAGAGCGTGAAGATTCCGCTGACGGTTTTCTGCTCTGCAGTTGCCATCTTCGTTATCCTGATGTACCTCTGTGTTCCGATCGGCTCCCTCTTCCCGACCTGGGGTTACAAATTCTTCCCGTTCACTCTTAAGTGGTATCAGCAGGTCTTTACCAAGTACAAGGGATTCAAGGCATTCAAGGACTCTTTCGTGCTTTCCCTCATAAGTGCTCCGATTACCGCGCTTCTTTCCATGATCATATCCTACCTGGTGGTTAAGAAGAAGTTCAGGGCCAAAGGTTTCATCGAAGCAGTCTCAATGCTTGCAATGGCAGTCCCCGGTACCGTACTCGGTGTCGGATACATAAGAGGATTTGCCGGCGGTATCTTCCATACCGGTGCAATGCAGTGGCTCTATGGGTCCGCTGCCCTGCTTGTAATCGTATTCGTGATCCGTTCGCTTCCGACCGGAACGAGGTCCGGTATATCCGCACTGCGTCAGATAGACAAATCAATCGAGGAATCGGCATACGACATGGGAGCGAACTCCTTCCAGGTTTTCATGACCGTAACGCTTCCCCTGATAAAGGATTCCTTCCTTTCAGGTCTTGTCACATCCTTCGTCAGGAGCATCACCGCAATTTCCGCAGTAATCCTGCTTGTTACCCCGCAGTTCCTGCTCATTACGGTACAGATCAACGAGTTTGCGGAGAAGGGTTCTTACGGACTGGCATGTGCATTTGCAACAATCCTCATTCTCATCACATACGGTTCCGTCGTACTGATGAATATTTTCATCAAGCATTTCGGAACCAGCAAAAAGCTTCAGGAGGCTGAATAATGGAAAAAATGAAGAAAGGCGTTCGCCTTGAGCATATATCAAAGATTTATCAGGATCCCAAAACGGGAAAGGATTTCTATGCAGTTAAGGATACTGACCTTAACATAGAGCCCGGTACCTTCGTTACCCTCTTAGGTCCTTCCGGCTGCGGTAAGACCACTACGCTCAGAATGATTGCGGGCTTCGAAAGCCCCGATGAGGGTGAAATCTATCTCGGGGAAGAACCTATCAACGAACTTACTCCAAATAAGCGTGATACCGCAATGGTATTCCAGAGTTATGCACTGCTGCCTCACTACAACATCTTTGACAACGTGGCATACGGTCTTAAGCTCAGGAAGGTTCCCAAGGACGAGATAAAGGAAAAGGTCATGAAAATACTTGATCTTGTCCAGCTTTCAGGAATGGAATCGAGAATGACCAACCAGCTTTCCGGCGGTCAGCAGCAGAGGGTTGCCCTTGCACGTGCCCTGGTCATCGAACCTTCTGTCCTGCTCTTTGATGAACCGCTCTCAAACCTTGATGCAAAGCTCAGGGTTGAGATGAGAACCGAAATCAGGAGAATACAGCAGGAAGTCGGAATCACGGCAATCTATGTTACCCACGATCAGAGTGAGGCAATGGCGATTTCCGACAAGATCATCATCATGGACAAGGGTGTCGTTGCCCAGATGGGTACCCCAGAGGATATCTATTACCACCCTGTAAGTGAATTTGTTGCTGATTTCATCGGAGAGGCCAACTTCCTTCGCGGAAATTATCTTGGAATGGAAGGTAAATATGCGGTACTGGACTTTGAAGGCAGCAGACTGCTTACACATCCGAAGGAAAACATGGAAAAGGGTAAGAAATACACGGCAGTACTGCGTCCTGAAGCTGCAAAGCTCGGGGATGAGGGCGGGCTTCCCTGTAAAGTCACTGTATCCTGTTTCATGGGTTCCTACCAGAACTATCATGTAATGGTAGGTGACACGCTCGTGAAACTTGAGGACCATAACCCCAAGAACAGAAAGGTTTACAGGGTAGGTGAGAAGTGTCATCTCCTCATCGACACTGACGCACTCCACGTCATCTGATCTGAAAGTTTCCGTTCAAGTATACGAAAAAGCGGTATGGCCCTCATGAGTCATACCGCTTTTCATTCAGATCGAAAGTCCCGCATTGGAAACAGCCCAGTCAAATTCTTCAGGAGTCATCTTCAGAAGAAGTGCCGCACTCTCACGACTTATGATATTACTCTTGATCATGGTGACATAGCATTCGAGAAGCTGACGTTGCATCATTAAATTCTCAGCCTGCATCTTCTTCTGCTTTTCCTGCTCTTCCTCACGTGCCTTCTGAACTGCCAGCTGCACTCTCTGTTCAATTGCCCTGCTTACTGTCACTTAATTCTCCTCATTGACTGTCCTGTCCCAAGTTGCTTTAGGAAAAATTCGAGATCTTAAAGAAGCGGCATGAAGTAACCACACCGCTCTTTTTCTCACTCCAGCGAGAGTCCCGCTTCGGCCAGTCGCCTGTCAAACTCCTCCGGAGTTATCTTAAGGAGGTGTGAGGCTCCTTCCCGGGTAAGCAACCTGTTCTTAATAAGAGAGACATATCCTTCAAGCAGCTCACGTCTCTGCTCATTACCCTGCTGAATGCCTTGCTGAATACCTTGCTGAATGCCTTGCTGAATGCCCTGCTGAACAGCAAGCTGCACTCTCTGCTCAA
>JBJEWN010000455.1:0-1714 GCA_051885075.1 Bullifex sp. | reverse complement strand
TTTCCCTTCCGAAAGCATCCTGATGTTTTTTCAGATTCAGTTTGTTTCAGACAGAAATAAAAAGCCCGCACTTTTCATGCGGGTTATGAGCTGAATAATGATCTGAATCAGTATCTCAGTGAATCTGAAACCGTTGCGACCATCACGGCCTTTATCGTATGCATCCTGTTCTCAGCTTCATCGAAGACGACGCTCTTCTCACTTCTGAAAACCTCATCGGTGACTTCCATCTCATCAAGACCGAACTTTTCCTTAACCATCTTTGCGGTTGTGGTATTCAGATCATGGAATGAGGGGAGACAGTGCTCGAAGATGCACTCAGGATTACCGGTCTTCGCCATCAGCTCACTGTTGACCTGATAAGGCTTTAAAAGACCGATGCGCTCTGCCATCTTGTCTTCCTCACCCATAGAGCACCAGATATCGGTGTAGATGATGTCAGCACCCCTGACTGCCTCATCGATGTCAGATGTGATCGTGACCTTTGAACCGCTTACTGAAGCAAATGCCATGCACTCATCAACAAGGTCCTTTGCGGGGAAAAGACTTTCAGGTGCGGCAATGGCGAAGTCCATGCCTACCTTGGTCGCTCCGATGAAAAGCGCATTCGCGACATTGTTCCTTCCGTCCCCGACAAAGCAGAGCTTCATCTTATCAAGAGGCTTGTTCAGATGCTCCCTTGCAGTAAGGAAATCGGCAAGCACCTGAGTTGGATGGTCATCATCGGTCAGGCCGTTCCATACGGGAACGCCTGAATACTCTGCCAGATCCTCCACAACCTTATGCTCGAATCCCCTGTACTCTATACCGTCATAAAGACGTCCCAGTACCTTGGCAGTATCCTCAAGGGATTCCTTTTTGCCCATCTGGGAATTGGTCAGGAACGTGACTCCGGCACCTTCATCATAGGCGGCAACCTCGAATGAGCAGCGTGTACGCGTACTGGTCTTGTCGAAAAGCAGTACGATGTTCTTGCCCGAAAGCAGGCGGCCCATGACACCCGGGTCACAGGGCTTCGCACGCTTCTTTTTCTTAAGCTGTTCTGCGAGAGAGATCAGATAGAGGATCTCTTCCTTGGAATAATCCTTCAATGTAAGAAAACTGCGGCCCTTCAATCTCATAAAAATACACCTCTTATTGGGGAAATATAGTTATAAATGCAAAAAACGTCAATATTTTATGCATAAATATGCATTATTCGATCAGA
This sequence comes from Bullifex sp., assembly GCA_051885075.1. Taxonomy (GTDB): domain Bacteria; phylum Spirochaetota; class Spirochaetia; order Sphaerochaetales; family Sphaerochaetaceae; genus Bullifex. The sequence continues at coordinate 507 of JBJEWN010000455.1, read as the reverse complement.
AGAGGTTCATCCTGGGAATCCTCGGATGGAAGCTCTATGCTTCCCAGCTTCTGACTCAGTTTCTGCGTTCTCTTAGACACATCGGAAAGCTTTGATGAAGCGCTGTCAATGCTGCTCACCGCTTTGTCCACGGAGTCGGCAAAATACGAGAACTGTTTCTTCATCGCCGCAAACAGCTTCCATACCTCATGGCTCCTCTTTTCAACCGCAAGTGTCTTAAAGCCCATCTGCAGACTGTTGATGAGCGCGGACAGTGTGGTGGGACCGGCAACGGTCACGCGGTACTTTGTCTGAAGCTCATCGGTAAAGCCTGAAATGGACTGTATCTCGGCATAGAGACTTTCAGTTGGAAGAAAGAGAATGGCAAAGTCGGTGGTACGCGGAGGATTGATGTACTTGGATGCAATGTCCTTTGCTTCGGAAAGCACCCTGTTCTTCATCTGCACCTGATAGTACTTCATCCCCTCGGTATCAGCCTCTTCCGATGCCTTCACGTAATTCTCATAG
>JBJEWN010000454.1:0-1714 GCA_051885075.1 Bullifex sp. | reverse complement strand
GCACGTCCGGATCCGTGAGGGGCTAGCACCGTGAGGTGCCTAGTCTACTCGATCCCATGAAGCATTTCAGAGTCATTTCAGTAATTCTGTGTACCGTACTTGTTCTTGTTTCATGCGGAAACAATGCACCTCAGCCGTCTCCTGAGAAAAAAGGAGATGAGGTTACCCATAAGATTGATGGTGCCGAAATAAGTGCTGGTAAGGATGCATATGTGCTTATCACCAACTTTGCAACAGGCTATTCAGCCGGCGGATATGAAGGTGATGATCATCTCTGGTCCTATACCGTTACATCCGACACAGCCGGAAGCAGGGCTGCCGGTGATGTCTCAAATCCATACAATGATGATGGTGTCTGGTACTGGGATAATGTGTATATCAGTTCTAAGACCGAAAGGAAGTCTGTTGATACCACCGAGCTGACTGATCTCAGGGATGAGACAAACGGCATAATCTGGTTCCTTGATGACACTCTCGGTGACTATTCCCGGAAGAAAGTCATCAATACGGTTCAGTCCCTTTTGTCCCTTGGCCTTAACCTCCGCTTGGAGGAGGAAACACTTCATGTCACTCCTTCTTCCGAGTATCTCATTGATGGAAAGTACCTTCCCATCATCTTCTATGATTTCGGGGAAGAGAGGAAGAACACGTTTGCCTACTTCTGGAGTCACGTGTACACGAAGAACAGCAGAAGGAACAGTGCTGCCGCAATTTTCGTTAACACTTCAAAGCTTTCGTCCAATCCCGATACTGCCGCGGCAAGGCTTAAATACACTCTTTCCCATGAATATGTCCATCTGCTGCATGCTGACTGGAAGTATGTGGACGGAGGGGAATATGAGAATAAAACGCTTGTTCATTTTTTCTACGAGGGACTTGCAAACTACGTTGCTGACAAGGAGACAGGTGCCGATCTGTACACAAGGCAGGGCACTTATGTAAGGAACATGTTCAGGAACATGAATTATTACCATCCGTTAAGTTCTGCATATTCAAACAGTGATTACGGTGTCGGAAGCATGTTCTTCCACTATGTGGAGAAAAAGTACGGGGCTGAAAAGTGCGAAGCGATAATGAAAGCGGACAGCAAGAACCTGACAGGTGCTGAATCTGTTCTGGGACTTCCGTTTGAAAAAGTATATGAAAACTTCATGCTCCATCTTGTACAGTCCGTTTCAAAGGATGATATCGTCATTGAAGGCATAATTCCGGTGGATTTTGCCGATGGTCTGAATACAGGACAGGTAATCATCGATTCAGGAGTTTTCGACCACTCTTCCGATCACTCATTCTGCATAGACGAACCTGTGTACACATCAGAGATAGGTCCGATGAGCATTGCGGTGCACAGGATTGTTGAGGATGTCACCTCAGTGACGGTTCAGTCCGAAAGTCAGTTCATGAAGAGCAGGGTGTTCTACCTCCCTTCAGAAGTGACTCTGTAAAAATGATCCGCAATCTGATATATTGATCCCGTGGCCAGAAAAAAGTTACTTCTCATCATCCTTCTTCTCACAGCGCTCTTCAGCGTAAACGCTGAGAGTATTCTGGCGACCTATGACTTTACCTTCTACAAAACCGTTTCTGAATCCCTTCAGATTTCCAGCAAGGAGAAGATCGGTTTCGACTATACGGGCTTTGGCTTCCTGGGTGAGAACAGGAAGGACGGGATCTTTCTCAGAATCGGCATTCAGGCACCTTACAAGTCCCTTAT
>JBJEWN010000453.1:0-6680 GCA_051885075.1 Bullifex sp. | reverse complement strand
GGTGTGGGACGTCACAAGCCAGAGCATCACTGACAATACATCCACTGTGCGTGTACGTGTACAGTTAGTTTCTACCGGTTCAAGCTACAATATCATATCGTCGGCAACCAAAAACGGCTCAGTATCAATCAACGGAACTACATATAAGTTCACGTTCTCGGCAAACCTTACAGGTGGCCAGACCAAGACACTTGATGACAGGACCGTTACTGTCGCTCATGGCTCGAATGGAGCAAAGACCTGTTCGTTCTCTTTTTCCGCAGCGATCAACGTTACACTTGCAGGAACTTACTTCGGAACCATATCGCAGGCAGGCTCAGGGATATTCAATACGATCCCGCGTGCATCGACCTTCGATTCCGTCTCTGCTGCAACCAGCTATATCAATTCAGCGATAACATATAAGTACACACCTAAGAGCTCATCGTTCTATAACCGCCTGGTTGTGAAGGTAGGGGGAGCATCTTTACTTACAGTGAACCTGGGAACCAAGGCAGCAAGCCAGCAAACGGGAACGCTAACATTGAATTCAACCCAGCTTGAGACGGTCTATAAGAAATATCCAAAGGCTGTATCTGCAATTCTGTCTTTTTCAGTTGAGACCTATTCAAACTCGGGTTACACGACAAAGGTTGGTGCATCCAGTGAGAAGAACCTTACTCTCACTTTTCCGACAACGCTGGTTCCGACTATTTCAAACGTCGCACTTTCAGAGGCTGTTCCCGGGATTGCTGCAAAGTTCAGTGCCTATGTCCAGAACAGATCAAAAGTAAAAGTCGTGACTACGGCATCCGGTGTCAGCGGTTCAACGATAAGCTCCGTAAAGGTTACGATCAACGGTGTTACATATACAGGCGCAAGCATCACCAGTGATATTCTCACGAAAGCCGGGACCATAGCTGTATCCGTTAAGGCCACAGACACGCGAGGAAGGGCCGTATCGGTCTCAAACAATATTGTGGTAAAAACATACGCTCCTGCAAAGATAAGCGCATTTGGAGGCTTCAGGAGCCTCTCAGACGGTACGGAAAACTATGAGGGTAAATATCTCAACCTGTCTTATAGCTTTTCCATTTCAGCAGTTGATAACCTCAACGACAAAAGCTACAAGATCGAGTACCGGATAAAGGGTGCATCAACCTGGACGAGCTTGTTTACTGGCAGTGTATATACGCTGTCCGAGAGTAAAATAACAGGGGCACTTTTCTCCGTTGACAATGCTTATGATATCAGGATGACCGTCACCGACTTCTTTGGTTCTGATTCTAAGGTAATTGATATCCCGACAGCGTTCACTCTCATGGACCTTAGATCAACAGGGAAGGGGATTGCTTTTGGAAAGGTATCTGAAAAGGATGCGATTGAGTTTGGTATTCCGATAGAGTCTAAATATGGGGAGCTAATAAACTCTCCAAAATTACTCACCAACGGCACCGACCTTTTGATACCATCCTTACCCCAGGTTTCTATACAGTAACGGATACTACTATCTCGGGAAGCATTCTCAATAAACCCCTTACTGGTACTCAGACCTTTTTACTTGAAGTTTTTCAAGGTGGTTCAGGTACAACTAAAATCCAGCGGTTTACTCTTTGCTCGAAGTATAACAAGGCGATATGGGAGAGGGATTACTACCAGGATGGATGGGGGAGTTGGATATGTATCTCAAACCATGGATCAAGGATTCTATGGAGCGGTGGAGCCTACATGAATGCTGATCAGACAATAACGCTATCTGAGAAGGTGAGTCAGCAACCAAGCGGTATCGTCCTCGTGTGGTCTGTAAGAACGGATACCGGAACAACCGATACAGGTTTTATCCACAACTTTGTATCAAAGCACTTTGTCTCTGCTATGGCAGGAAAAGGCTCCTGCTTCATGATGCTTGGGTATGCTCCATACACTAGAGTTGGAGGAAAGTACTTATATATCCACGACGATAAGATTGTAGGGAACGCAGATAATATGGCAAGCGGGACAGCCAATGGGGTGACGTTTAGTAATACATCGTTTGTCCTAAGATATGTGATAGGGGTGTAACAATGGGTGAAGAAGTTATTGTGGAGATGATCAAGCTGTTAGGCATTGCCCTCTCCGCAGCCTTCGGCAGCGGTGGCCTGATCATTCAGTATATCAGGAAACACGATAGATTAGCAGAAATAGAAAGCAAGTTTGACAGGCTATCTGAAGGGATGGAGCTTGGCCTTGAAAATGACGTTGTAATATTCAACGCGCTAAGGCATGGAAAGATAAATGGGGAGTCCGAAAAGCAGGAAGAAAAGATGCGTGACTATTTCTTTCATAACTCCATGAAAGGTTTATACCTGCATCACGAAGGAGATGATAACAAATGAAGTACAGAGTAATTGCACAAAGGTTGAATGTCAGGAAGTCAGCAAAGAAGGATTCTGAGGTCCTTAGAATCGTTGAACGGGATGAAATCCTGGATGCCACGTCATCCAAGAACGAGTGGGTGCGTCTTAAGGGAACCGGATATGTGATGGAGGAGTATGTAACTCCAATAAACAGTAATGTTTCAGAGTAAAAGAAATCTCCCCCGGCATGCACATTGCCGAGGGAGAAAGATCGATCTATCTTAAATGCTGAGGGGCAGCATATAAGAACCAATTAGTTTGTAGCTGATACAACAGTATAGACAGTTGGAGTCTTACTTTCATCTGCACTAGTCACGTAACCTTCTTTCAGGAAGTTCGTACTCATGTCTGATGATTCTGCCCCACATGACGCTGGGTTGAAGCCATGGAATGTACCACCCTGTACTTCTATAGATGCTTCTCCACTCTCATAGTTTGCATCTAAACAGTTCAACATAAACTCATATGGTTTGTTTGGAGTTAATTGTTGTATTGAAAAATCTCCACCTTTTATTGTTAGTGAACCTTTAAGCACATAAATTGCACTGATATTACCAATATAGGTACCATTGTTAATGGTAACAGTACCACCATCCCTAATATCAATAGCAAAGCAGTCATTTTCTTTTGCTTCTAAATAACCATTACCTTTAATAGTTAAACCTGCATTTTGTACTGATATTAAAGACCAATCGTTTACGGTATCATCGTCATCAGGATCATTCCAAATATCATTTGAGTTATATATTTTCTTTCCTTTCATGTCTAATACTAAATTGGAAAGATTTTTTACAACAATTGGTGATGAAGTATCTATATCGGTTAGTAATGTTACTGTTCCATTTCCAGATGCAAACGCATCACTCAAATCTGTGAATAACTTCTGATTTCCAAAAGAATCTTTTGACCAGCATACAGGGTTACAAGCAGGCTCACCATTCTTTCCTACAGAAAATGGTAATGTTAATTCTGGATGTGCAGTACCGTAACCAGTTAGGATACAAACCGAGAAAGGACTATCGATATAGTTATTTGACATCTCTATCTTTGAAATATCGGATGGGTAATATAGCTCTAATCCTGTCTGGTTCAAAGCATCACAGTTATACATATAGTTTCCTGTAATTAACGCTCTAAAATCCGTGTAATAACTACTTTCAACATGAACATATCTAAGTGGTTCTCTGATTTCAAACTCATTACTAACATCAAACTTGAAAGTATTACCAGTTATCTCAATAGTTGCATTGGCTTGAGGTGTTGTCTGAATTGCATCCCAGTCAATAGTATCGAAAGTGCAGTTTTTAATTACTAGTTTACCTGTAAGGCTAGAAGCATAAACTGCAGTTTTGTTACCCTTCTCTTTTTCAGTGAATTTGTAATAATCTTTGTAAGACTTAGTGATTGTTGTATCATTATGAATATTCTTAAATACTACATTTAATACTGTACCACCACCAGCATTTACATAGACACTTACATTTCCTTCAAGAGTATGACCATTTCCATCTAATACTGCATTCTTTTTCAATAAGTAATTAACCGCTTGGGAATAATCAGTATTAGCATAATCTTTAAGCATGAGGATTGTATCACCTTCTGCTGCACCAGATATAGCTCCTGCAAGTGTTGCATATGCGGTATTTTTTGTAATGTTTATTGCAGCAGCATCTGCGATTACGTAGTATTCACTTAAGTGAGTTGTTTTAAAACTGAGTGCACCTGTATCTTTAACATAAGTTACATCAGTTGGCTGATCACCTTCACCATTGTACTTTACTTCTACTGTTCCTTCTAAGCCCTTTGCGATATATGTGGTTATCGTAATTGCTTCATCAAACCTTTCAACAAGGACATCATTGATGGCGACTGTGATATCAAGACCGGCAATTGCTGCTACATCGTCTTCTTCCTGAGCGACCTGGACAGAGAACCTGGTATCTGCATCCTTTGCAACGTAAGGAGTAACAGAAAGAACTGCAGTTGCTCCCTCTGATACAGATGTTGCATTTGCAGGAATAGTTACTTCTGTCTTATTGGTTGTATCCTGAACTGCAGCAGGAGTTGACTCAACGGAAAGCGTATTATCACTTGAAGCACTCATTGCTTTCTCACTGATAGCTGTAGTAACACCACTTTCAGTGACAAATTTAGTGCTGGCAGTTATCTCATCCAAGCTTCCGCCTACCTTGGTTGTCAGGTTATCGTAGACGTTAACATAAATTACGTTATCGCCATAAATAATCTCAGGATTCTGAGTATCATAGAAAATGACGTTAACCTTCCAGGCGCCTGAAGCGACTTCAAAAGATCTGGTAGATGAGTTTGTTTTCTCTTGGGTTGAGCTATCAGCTAAATTCGTAAGAATAATCTTTTCATTATGCTCGGAAATTGAATTACCATTTGCATCCTGAAGTGTGATATTCTTTGCAACTTCAATGAATCCAGTTCCATTCTGCTGAGCATCAACAGTCACTCTAACGCTGTTTGTTGCAGCACTGGTGATTTTTACATTTGAAGCAACACCCTTATATGCATACTTATCAGCATTAGCCTTGGTCATATTTTCATAAGCATAAAGAGTAAATTCCCATATACCCTGAGAGAAAGGACCTACTTCAGTGGAAATCTTTCCATCTGTTCCGAGTAAAGTTTTTCCACTCGTCTCACCGGTTTTCAGCCCGGAAGTATCTGTCTTCTTCGCTTCATATTTCCATACCATTGAATTAGCATCAAATGTGGGATTTATTCTTGTTAATCCCCTTGACGCAGAAGCGCTGTCAGTACCGATGAATTTTACTGATCCAACACCTTCATCCAAACTCTTTGGTTCATTGCTACATGAAACGAACAATGTCATTCCAATAAGCATAAGGACCAACAGACCGACTGTGATTTTCTTCATTCTGTTCTCTCCTTTCATGATCTCCACAAGATCATCATCTCTATTTTCCATTCGAGTTCCCTCAAATCAGAATCCTGTTACTGACTCGGATGCCGATCCGACACCACTGTCATTCATGAATACACACATTACCAGATGGCTTTTGGGACCTTGATTCGTAAGATGGAAGGAATCTGTGTTTTCCCCTGGAACCTCTGCATTGTTTACGAACCAGATATACTTGTTTGGAGGATAATCAGGTTTTGTGTTTACAAACTTAAAGATCCATCCATCGGCCATTGCCTCAACCATCAAATATCCGTCAGGTGTTTTGTCCTTGCTGTCTACTTCAAACCCACCGCCGGATGTCGGGTCACTCATTTCCATGCCGCATTCAAGACATACGTTTTTATTATCCAGATGAGTCCATTCATGCCTGCTCATTCCTGTCATCTGGTAGTGGCATACTGAACATCTGTCCCAGTGATAATCTGAGTTATGACAAGTCTCGGCAGAATGAGATTCATAATCGCCAATACTTTGATGACAGACATCACAAATTCTTTTATGCCCCAGTTCTGTGACATCAAATGCATTGTTTGTGAAAACATGTTCTGCATAAGGAAGCATTATGGAACCTGTTATCTCATTCATTCCTTGTGCATCAGAGAAATTCTTATTACATACAGAGCATGACCAGTATTCGATGTTGCCCTGTACTGTACATGTGGAGTCTATTGCATCATGATGGGTCAGCGTGTGACCTTTGGGATCACCATAATCAAACGTTTCAGTTCCCTTTTCACCGCAGACACAGCTGTAGAAGTATCTGGCCGGTTCCGTACAGGTGGCATCCTGCTGTTTGTAGTAATTGTCTGTTACCCGTTGGTCATAGCTGTGGGCAGCAATGTCTTTCTTTTCACCACACACGGAGCATTCATGCCAGTGATAATTATCATCCTTGCTCCAGATAGTTTTCCAGGAATGTCCTAAAGGAGCTATCGTGATATCATCCATGGGCTCAGTTGCTTCAGGATTGCTGAAGTTCAGTCCGCACCTTTCACAGTGATAGTGACGCTCAACACCTTCTTCAGTACATGTCGGTTCTGTTCTTTCTACCAGTGTTACATCGTGACTGAGAGCATTTACATAGTTGTGGTAAACAGTTTCACCGCATGCTTTACATCTGTAGATGTCATATCCGCGCTCAGTACAGGTAGGTTCAATCCTTTCAACGAATTCAGGAACATGGTCACCTTCAGGAATGTCTTCATTCTTCTCGTAGGAACATACGGTACATGTATATTTGTAAGTACCCTTTGTGGTAAGTGTGGGATGTACAGTTACTACCGGATCCCCGAAGGTATGCTCTGCAGTGTCAAATGACTGATGGCACCAGATACACTCATGGTAGTGGTTGT
>JBJEWN010000452.1:0-1721 GCA_051885075.1 Bullifex sp. | reverse complement strand
CTTACCTTGTCTATAACCCTTCCTATCTCATGGTCGGCAAAGCTGTTGCATCCGAGGAAGAGCTGCGGCTTTATCTTTAGGGATGACTTATCTTCCTTAAGGTTGTCACCTGCCCAGAGTCTCTCCAGCTCAGGCTTATCCTCAAGGGTATCATAGTAGCTTGGAGTTATCGGAAGCTCATAACCTTCATACATGCTGGCATAGGGTTCGGGACAGAGGTATGGCTGATGGGGTTCATCCATGCTTACCACCAGGAAGAAGTCTTTGTCCTTGTCACGTTCAAGAAAGTTTATCGCCCTGTCCGCGATCCTGTGTGCAAATGTGAACTCTGCTTCAATTCCGCCGTTTTCAAGGGAAGCACTCTCACGTCTGGACTTCCTCCGGTCCTCTTCACTGAGCTCCTCAAGGTAGCATCTCATATCATACCAGTAGTCTTTGTCATATCCTGCCGGGCATACTCCGTTACCGAAGTAGTCGCCTCCGTCCAGATGCCACTTACCGATATATGCAGTGCTTATACCCTTGGGCTGAAGGTACTCACCTATCGTCTTCACGTTTGCCCAGAGGGGAACGCAGTTCGTGAAGCTTCCGTTTGAGTGGGGGAATCTTCCGGTGAAGATGGCACTGCGTGCAGGTCCGCATACAGGCTGGCAGGAATATGCCTTATTGTACCTGACACCCTCGGAAGCAAGTTTATCAAGCTCGGGTGTCTTCATATCGGGATAACCATAGCATCCTACCATATCCCATCTGGTAGTATCGGTCATGATAAAGACTATCTGTCTCTTAGGATTCATATACACTCCTATACACTCGTGTGTATATCCAGTATCAGAGTGTTTCATGCATTTGTCAACTTTTATTTTATGCGAAATGCAGGGGCATCCCTGCCCCTGAGTTATTCACAGCTTTTCCACTGCCTTAAGTTCGATGTAACCGCGCTTTCCGACCGGCTCCAGCTGGATTCGGGGTTCAGCATCAGTGAACTTATAACCGAGGATCGAAGGATCATACTTATCCATGCTCTGTTTCACTGCGATGATTGCTTCCTCATAATCTTCTTCTGCAAACGGTTCACCCTGGAACATCAGGTATGAGGTCTTCGGAAGTGTTATGACATCAAAGCCTTCGGGAACGGGTCCATCGTAATCAAGGGGTTTTTCGACTCCCTGAACATAGGATGACGTTCCGGGCTTTATGTACTTTGCGGGAAGGTAGAGACATACGGGTTCACTATCCATGCTTTTCAGTATTCCCCATACATCACATCCCACTTCAGCGCAGTATGAGAAATACTCATCTGCTTTCCTTCCGCGTCTGATGATAACCTTACGCTCTTCCTTCTCAACGAGGGAGACGAATACGTTCCGACATTCTTTCATTACTTCATTCTCCTTACTCCGGCGGTAACTCACCCCGTACGGGATGAATAAGGGGATGGGTATCGGATGTCTGGAATATGTGCCCGGATTGACGCTGAACTCATTCCTGAAAGCCCGCTGGAAACCGTCAACTGAACCGAATCCCGATTCAAGCGACACTTCCGTCACGCTCACATCCTCATCCCTCAGCCTTACTGCAGCTTCGCTGAGTCTTAAGGATCTTATGTACTTTCCGACGGAAAATCCGGTGTACTCCCGGAAAAGCCTGTGGGCATGCCACGGGGAATAAAACGACACTGCTGACAGATCAGAGAGGGTTATTTCCCTGGAAAGATTTTC
>JBJEWN010000451.1:0-6713 GCA_051885075.1 Bullifex sp. | reverse complement strand
GCAAATTCAAAGAAGAAAGGTCCTGTGAAGAAAATCGCGCTGCAGTGCACTGAGTGCAAGCAGAAGAACTACACAACCGAGAAAAACCGTCGTAATACACCTAACAAGCTTGAGCTCATGAAGTACTGTCCTTTCGAGAGGAAGCACACTCTTCACAGAGAGACAAAGATCAAATAAGAAGAAACGCGTACTTCGAGGTACCGGCAGGTCAATAGCTCCAACGGCTAGAGCACTGGTCTCCAAAACCGGGTGTTGTAGGTTCGAATCCTACTTGGCCTGCCGGTATCTCGATAATGGGAGAAAGGCAAATGAAGAAAATCATCAGATACTTCAAGGAATGTTACCTTGAGATGAAGAAGGTCTCATGGCCCAGCCGCCAGATGGTCTTCCAGTCCACGAAGATTGTCATCATCTCTACCGTTGTTTTCGCTCTTATCCTCGGTCTTGTCGATTTCCTTCTCCTGAAGGGTATCTTCATCATTTTCTGATAGGTAACGGTAATGGCGAAGGGTTGGTACATAGTACATACATATTCCGGTTATGAGCAGAAGATCCAGAGAACGATCATGAAGCTCCGCGAAATGGATGACGATTTCGCTCTCATCGTGAGCGATGTCAAGGTTCCGATGGAGACAGTGACCGAGATCAGGGACGGTAAGAAGAAGGAAGTGAAGCACAAGCTGCTTCCCGGCTATATTCTCGTCGAGATCGACTTCCCTGAGGATGCGACATGGAAGAACACCTATTCCAAGATCAAGAGGATTCAGGGTGTTACCGGATTCGTAAGTGCCATGGACGGCAGGAAGCCGCAGCCCCTGTCAGCTGCCGAGATGAAGGACATCATGCAGAAGACCGGTGAGGTTCCTGCAGAGAAGACCTTCAAGCCCAAGCAGAATTTCCAGGTCGGAGAGGAAGTCAGGATCATTGACGGTCCCTTTGAATCGTTCTCAGGCGTCATCGAGGAGATTGACAGCGTGAAGGGCAGGATGAGGGTTTCAGTCCAGATCTTCGGACGTTCGACTCCGGTTGAGGTCGAGTATCTCCAGGTCGAGAAGACAGTTCTCTGACCGAAATGAGTAAGACGGTTTCTTGACGCCGTCTTACAGCTGTTTTTTGACATCGTCAAGCTAAATTGCATACTCCCCGCTTGGGCACAGGCTCAACCGGGTGGGAGCCAGATCGTATGACTGGCGCTAATACCAGCGCAGAGTCCCGCTTATCGGTCAACTCAGACCAGACTCTGTCGTAAGGAGAAAAAAATGGCAAAGAAAAAGGTTACTGCAGTAATCAAGTTGCAGTGCCCTGCACAGAAGGCTACCCCGGCACCTCCCATCGGACCGGCTCTCGGCCCTCATGGTGTCAGTGCCCCCCAGTTCGTTCAGCAGTTCAACGACAAGACCAAAGGTTATGAACCTGGACTTATCCTCCCCGTCATCATTACCGTCTATGCGGATAAGAGCTTCACTTTTATCCTCAAGACCCCGCCTGCAGCGGTTCTCATCAAGAAAGCTCTCGGCTTACAGAGCGGAAGCGGCACTCCGAACAAGACAAAGGTCGGAAAGCTTACTCAGGCTCAGCTTACTGAGATCGCCACGACAAAACTGCCTGACCTCAATGCATTCGATATCGAAGCAGCAAAGAAGATCATCGCAGGTACTGCACGCTCAATGGGCGTAGAGGTGGAGAAGTAAGATGAAAAGAGGTAAGAAATATCAGGAAGCGGCCAAGAAGATTGACAGAACCAAACTGTACTCCCTTCAGGAAGCTGCACAGTTAGTCAAGGACTGCTCCTTCGCAAAGTTCACGGAAACTGTTGAGATCTCAGTCTTCCTCCAGCTCAAGAAGAGCCAGACGGTACGTGACACGGTCGTGCTCCCGAACCAGTTCCAGGCTCAGAAGAAGATCCTCGTCTTCGCAAAGGGAGACAAGGCTCAGGAAGCTCTTGACGCAGGCGCTGCTTACGTCGGTGACACCGATCTCATCGAGAAGGTCCGCTCAGGCTGGATGGACTTCGATGTTGCAGTCGCAACACCTGACATGATGAAGGACGTAGGACGTCTCGGTCCCATCCTCGGACGCCGTGGTCTCATGCCTAACCCCAAGACTCACACAGTTACCTTCGATATCAAGGAAGCTCTTGCCGAACTGAACAAGGGTCGTGTTGAGTTCCGCGCCGACAAGACGGGTGTCGTACACCTTGCAATCGGTAAGGTCAGCATGGATGCCGACAAGATCGCTGAAAACGCACAGGCTACACTTGATGAGATCCTCAGGAAGAGACCTGTCGATGCAAAGGGTGATTTCGTCCTTTCCGTCGCACTCTCATCCACAATGGGTCCCGGTGTTCATGTCGATTTCAAGTCAGCACAGGGCAAGTAAGGAGGAGACGTAATGGAAAACTATCGGACACGTATCACCCCCGCTAAGGAAGATGCAGTAAAGGCTCTTAAGGAAGAGTTCGAAGGTTACAACGGATATATCTTCACCGATTACAGGGGAATGACCGTTGCCCAGCTCACCGAACTCAGGACACAGCTGAGGAAGAACGATGCTCAGTACCGCGTTATCAAGAACCGCTTCGCAAAGATTGCGATGAAGGATCTCGGAAAGGGCGGTGCCGAAGAGCAGATGGTCGGCCCCACAGCAGTTGCCCTTGCCAAGGGTGATGAATCAAACGTTGTTGCTAAGGCACTTTTCGAGGCTATCAAGAACGGTGCACCTATGCAGGTCAAGGGAGCTCTCATCGACGGTGAACTGATGAGTGCGGAGTCCGTTGAGGCACTCAGCAAGCTTCCTACAAAGCTCGAGCTCATCGCTTCCCTCATGGGTACCATGAAGGCACCGGTCCAGAAGCTCGCAGCCACACTGCTTGCATATGTCGAATCAAAGGGTGGCGTTGCTGCCTCTGAAAACTGAGAATACGATCATAGTCTTCGTTAAAGCGTAACCTGCTAGATCGTGAAAAATATCTTATAGGAGAAGATAATATGGCTACTAAAGAAGAAATCCTGGAATCAATCGCACAGATGACCGTCATGGAGGTTGCTGACCTCATCAAGATGATGGAAGAGAAGTTCGGCGTCGTCGCTGCAGCTGCTGCAGTCGCTGCCGGTCCTGCTGCCGCAGCTGCTGAGGCTGTTGAGGAGCAGACAGAGTTCACTGTTGCTCTCAAGAGCGTTGATGCTGCAAAGAAGATCGCATGCATCAAGGAAGTCCGCGCTATCACAGGTCTCGGACTCAAGGAAGCAAAGGAACTCTGCGAGAACGGCGGTGTTCTTAAGGAAGGCGTCAGCAAGGACGAGGCTAAGAGCATGAAAGAGAAGCTCGAGGCTGCCGGCTGCGTGATCGAAGTAAAATAACATTCCTGATTGGGGGCCCTTTCAGGGTCCTCTGCCAGATGTGCCATCGGGGGGAAACCCTCTGGTGGCATAATCTGTCTTTTGTAAACAGCAAAATTTACGGTGGTTTCATGCCACTTGTTTTGGAGGGTACATGATGGTTGCCAAAGGCAAACTCATTGAACGTAAATATATCGGTTCCGATTTCCAGGAAGTCTGCGAACTGCCGAACCTCATCGGTGTTCAGCTGGACAGCTATGAGAGATTCCTGCAGCTGGATAAACTGAAGGCAGGCGCTGAGCCGGATCCCAGATATGGTCTGGAGTCCGTATTCAGGAACGCTTTCCCGATCGTAAGCCCCAACGGCGAGATGACTCTTAACTATGAAGGCTACACACTCGATTTCGACGGTATCAAGTATACCGAGGAAGAGTGCAAGAAGAAGGGGCGTTCATATTGTGTACCGGTCAAGGCCAGGATCAGCCTTGAACTCAGAAACGGTGAGATAAGGGAAAAGGAGATATTCTTCGGTGATATCCCTGTCATGACCGACAGAGGCACGTTCATAATCAACGGTGCCGAACGTGTCGTGGTCTCACAGATCCATCGTTCCCCCGGTGTCATCTTCCAGGTCGAGAAGGGTGTTTACTCTTCCAGGATCATCCCGTACCGCGGTTCCTGGCTCGAGTTCGAGATCGATGAGAAGAAGAACATAATCTGTGCAAAGGTTGACAGAAAGAAGCGCATTCTCGGTACTCTCTTCCTCAGGGCTATCGGTGTCGATACCCGTGAGAAGATCGTCAGTGCCTTCTATAAGAGTGAAACCATTGAGCTTTCAGAGGAAAAGAGAGGAGAAGCCGAAAACCGCTACTCCTATAAGGATATATATGCAGTCGTTGACGGCGAGGAGAGAAAGATAGTCCGCGCCGGTGACATGCTGCACCCCCATGAAATCGACGCCCTCATTGCAGGCGGAATCGCATCCGTTGAGGTAGTCGACATGAAGAGTGAGGATACCCTCCACTCGGAGATCATCCTCAACTGTCTCGAGTATGAGTCAACCAAGTACACTTCCGAGGGTGAGGATGAGCCCAGCAAGGAAGAGTACCTTTCCGTCATCTATCAGGTACTCATGCCGGGCGAAATGATCGCAATGGAGAGGGCTGAAAGGGATCTTCCCGAGATGTTCTTCTCCGAGAAGAGATATGACCTCGGAAAGGTCGGACGTTACAAGTTCTACAAGAAGTTCGGTTCCCCCGATGAGGAGATGAACACGGATCTTACAGTACTCACACCGGAAGACATCGTTCACACCATGGGCTTCCTCATCAAGGTTTACAACAGGGAAGCAAACGTTGATGATATCGACCATCTCGGCAACAGGCGTGTCAGATCGGTGGGTGAGCTTCTTCAGACTCAGCTCAATGCCGCATTCTCCAGAATGGAAAGAATTGCGCGTGAGAGGATGAACCTTGAGAATGAGGCCACCGTACGTCCTCAGGAAGTAATTTCCATCAAGCCTATCGTTGCAGCCATCAAGGAGTTCTTCGGTTCTTCACAGCTGTCACAGTTCATGGACCAGGTAAACCCCCTTGCAGAGCTTACCCATAAGAGAAGGCTCAACGCCCTCGGTCCCGGCGGCCTTTCCAGAGACCGTGCAGGTTTCGAGGTCCGTGATGTTCACTACACCCATTACGGCAGAATGTGCCCGATCGAGACACCTGAAGGTCCGAACATCGGTCTTATCGTATCACTGGCCAACTACACCAGGATCAACGAGTATGGTTTCCTTGAAACCCCGTACAGAAAGGTTGAGAACGGTATCGCCACAAAGACAGTCTGTTACCTCGATGCAAACGATGAGGAGAAATACTACATCGCTCAGGCATCCGCCAAGGTTGATAAGGACGGCAACTTCCTCGATAAGGAAGTTCCCGTACGTCATCAGGGTGATTACTCAACCCGTGACCCCAAGGACGTTCAGTTCATGGACGTATCCCCGAAGCAGGTAATTTCAGTTGCCGCATCCCTCATCCCGTTCCTTGAGCACGACGATGCAAACCGTGCTCTCATGGGTTCGAACATGCAGCGTCAGGCAGTACCTCTCGTATTCCCTGAAGCTCCGCGTGTAGGTACCGGAATGGAAGGTAAATCCGCATATGACTCAGGCGTCCTTGTCAAGGCAAAGAGGGGCGGTGAGGTCATCTATGCTTCCGCAACCGAGATCAGGGTTAAGGTAAACAAGTCAGAGTGCGAGATTGAGGGTGAGGTCGATACATATCACATTCACAAATTCGAGCGTACCAATAACGATACATGTCTCAACCAGAAGACCATCGTAAGCGTCGGTCAGAAGGTGGAGAAGGGTACCGTGCTTGCTGACGGACCCGCAACGCAGAACGGTGAGCTGGCCCTCGGACGCAACATTCTCGTCGGATTCGTTCCATGGAACGGTTACAACTATGAGGATGCCGTACTCATCAGTGAGCGTGTCGTCAGGGAGGATATCTACACCTCAATTCATATCAAGGAGTTCTCGATCGATATCCGTGAGACAAAGCTCGGCCCCGAGCGCCTCACACGCGATATCCCGAACACCAGTGAAAGGGCTGTTGCCAACCTTGACAGCGAAGGTATCGTCACGATCGGTACATATGTGCGCCCCGGTTCAATACTGGTAGGTAAGGTAACTCCCAAGAGCGAATCGGACACTACTCCCGAGTTCAAGCTTCTCAACTCAATCTTCGGCGAGAAGGCCAAGGAAGTCAGGGACACATCCCTCAAGGTACCTCACGGTACTGAAGGAACGGTCATCGACATCCAGAGGATGAAGAAGAGTGACAAGGATGAGCTTCCGCCCGGAGTCGATGAGACCGTAACCGTCCTCATCGCAATCAAGAGAAAGCTCACACAGGGAGATAAGATGGCCGGACGTCACGGTAACAAGGGTGTCGTATCCAGAATCCTTCCTGAAGAGGACATGCCGTACATGGAAGACGGTACTCCGCTCGATGTATGTCTCAACCCACTCGGCGTTCCGTCACGAATGAACATCGGACAGCTCATGGAGACACAGCTCGGATGGGCGGCAGTCAAGCTTGATGAGTGGTACTCATCACCCGTGTTCCAGTCCGCATCCATGGAACAGATCGAGGCCAAGATGAAGGAAGCGGGACTCCCCGTGACCAGTAAGACCAAGCTGATGGATGGCCGTACAGGCGTTCCGTTCGTCAATCCGGTATTCTGCGGATACATCTACTACCTCAAGCTCCACCACCTTGTCGATGACAAGATGCATGCACGTTCAACCGGCCCATACTCACTTGTTACCCAGCAGCCTCTCGGCGGTAAGGCACAGTTCGGCGGTCAGAGACT
>JBJEWN010000450.1:0-1724 GCA_051885075.1 Bullifex sp. | reverse complement strand
GAATATGGCAAGCCACATCGAAGAGAGCCCCAGGACGGAAAGAATTATGACTGCAGCTTTGATGACAAGTGAGAATGTGATGTTTTCCTTAACAATCGTTTCGGTTTTCCTGCTGATCCTGATACCGTCGGCTATGCGTGAAGGATCATCGGAAATGATCACAAGGTCACTCTGTTCGATCGCGGCATCGCTACCCACTCCTCCCATGGATATTCCCACGTCGGCAGCTGCCAGGGCAGGGGCATCGTTGATGCCATCCCCGCAGTAAGCGGTTACCAGATTGTCGCTGCAGAGCTTCTTAAGTTCCTCAAGCTTTCCTTCCGGGAGCAGCTCTGATCTGTAAGAATCAAGCTTCAGCTCTTCAGATACCCTCCTGCATACCGCATCCCTGTCTCCTGAGATCATGACAATATCATTTACTCCGAGTTTTCTCAGCTCTGATACTGCACCTGCGGCACTTTCCCTGACTGTGTCACTGAGAGTCACATATCCGATTACCTTACCATTCTGTCCAAGATATACTGCTGATTCATCAAGTTTCGGTGCATCTGAAAAAAATCTTGCAGCACCGGCCTGATATTCTTTTCCTTCAACCGTTCCTTCAACTCCGTAGCCGGGCTTTTCAGTGATGAAATCCGCCTTCAGGACGGAAGAGCCTGCATATTCCATGATGGCTTTTGCCATAGGATGGTTGGATGAGCTTTCCAGTGCTGCCAGAATGGGCAGGATATTCACGTCTGTAAGGTTTACGGCCCTTGTAACCTTCAGTTCTCCTTTGGTGAGTGTTCCGGTCTTGTCAAAGCATATTCGTCCTGCCTTTGAAAGCCGTTCGACGCTGTCACTTCCTTTGACCAGTAGTCCATTCCTTGCAAATGCCCCGATCGAAGCAAAATAGGATAGGGGAATTGATAACACGAGCGCGCATGGGCAGGATACCACCAGAAGTTCCATCGCCCTGTAAATCCATTCACTGTAGGACCCCCCTGTGATGAATGGAACTGCAAATGCAACGATAAGCGCCAGGATGCATACAAGCGGAGTATACCATCCTGAGAAGCGTGTGATGAACTGTTCGCTTCTGCTCCGTTTCTCACTTCCGTTCTCAATGAGATCAATCATCTTCTTCGCAGTGCTTTCATCATATGGCTTCGTAACCTTTATCTTCAGTACCGACGAAAGGTTGACGGAGCCTGAAAGCACCTGACTTCCTTCAAGAACGTCGGACGGTATGCTTTCTCCTGTGAGTGCTTTTGTATCGAGGGATGATGCACCGCTCGCAACTTCACCGTCAAGCGAAATTTTTTCACCGGGACGGACCTCAATGATGTCCCCCACGTTCACATCTTCCGCACTTACCATCGTTCCGTCTTCAAGACGGGCTTCCTTTGCGGATATGTCCAGCAGAGACTTAATGGACTTCCTGCTTCTGATGACCGCCTTTGTCTGGAAATATTCCCCAACCTGATAGAATATCATGACGGCAGCTGCCTCGGAGTAGGATGAGAGTACCAGGGCCCCGACAGTGGCAAGAGCCATCAGGAAGTTTTCATCGAATACCTTTCCTTTCACAATGTTCTTAAGCGCTTTCCATATTACGTCATAGCCGCAGATGATGTAGGACGCAATGAAGAGAAGGGGAATGTGAAGGGCCCAGGAAACGGCAAATATGACCAATGAGACAACTATCCTGACCATATCCGTCTTAAGGTCTTCCGGAAGCTCCT
>JBJEWN010000449.1:0-6734 GCA_051885075.1 Bullifex sp. | reverse complement strand
CAAGAGCAAGGAAACAGCATTACCTTACATACGCTTCCAGGCGCATGCCCTGGGGAAACAGCAGGAATGAGGATCCGTCGATGTTCCTGAAGGAAATTCCGAAGGACTATTATAAAGGTAATTTATATGAGGAAAGGTCCTCATACACATCCCCTTACGGATTCGAACCGAGGACTAAAATATCCAATACACCTTCCTGGGCGAAGAACATTGCCGTGATGCCGAATAAGGTCAGAAAGCCGGAACCGAGACAGGTCAGCAATGCGGACTATCAGGTGGGTGACAGGGTTAAAAGCCCCGATTACGGTACCGGTGAGGTCGTGAGCAGGGAAGTGAGGAACGGCAAGACGGTCATAAGGGTGCGCTTCGATAAGGGAAACACTGCTCTTTTCAATACTGCATATGCTTCCCTTACCAAATGCTGAAAACCTACTAGACAAAAAGTCGTTGCATATTTTATATTTACAGACGCTGTGTTATTCAGCAACGATTCCGTATGTCCTGCAGGGACATCTGATGTCGTGATCCAGCGTGTGTGGCCTTTCCTCAAAAGCATCTGCATGCGCCGGATTAAGGAGGATGATGTTCTGGGATGGGGATCCCTGATGAATGCGCGCCAAGGATGCATGCCTTACCGAACCACCTTTCCACGGTGCATGCGGATATGGAAAGCGGTCTGAAAGGGAAGGTGAGCCCCTTCCTTCAGCGAGATGTGACGGAGTGAAAAAATTCTTGACAAGGATTCATTTATGAAGACTATTTTCGTTAAACCGCAGTCAGTTGAGAAGAAATGGTATCTCATTGACGCAGAAGGCAAGAACCTTGGCCGTGTTGCAGTTGCAGCTGCCAGGATTCTCAGAGGCAAGAACAAGCCTGAGTATGTTCCTCACCAGGACATGGGCGACAATGTGATCATCATCAATGCCGCTAAGGCAAACGTAACCGGTAACAAGGTTCTCGATAAGAAGTACTATCGTCACTCAATGTTCCCGGGCGGACTCACCGAGGAATCCTATGGTGAGCTGATCGAGAGAAAGCCGACTTACCCCATGGAGCATGCAATCAAGGGTATGCTTCCCCACGGAAAACTCGGAAGGGCACTCTTTACCAATCTCAGGGTATATGCCGGTGCTGATCATCCCCACATGGCTCAGAAGCCTATCGTGGTCGAGCTTTAAGGAGTGTGTAAGATGGCTAAGAAAGAAAAGAAAGAAATCGTTAATCTCGGTCACGGCGTAGGCCGCCGTAAGTCTGCCGTAGCACGTGTCTACCTCAGGGAAGGAAACGGCAAAATCACAGTCAACGGCAAGAATGTTGATGAGTATTTCGTTGATGCTCTCTCAGTCTTCACCGTCAAGCAGCCGCTCGTCCTTACCGAGACAGCTGATAAGTTCGACGTCGTCATCACAGTAACGGGCGGCGGTATCAACGGTCAGGCAGGTGCATGCCGCCACGGTATCGCAAGAGCTCTCTGCGAAGAGGACAACGATGCTTACAGATCCGCCCTCCACGCAGCCGGATTCATGACAAGAGACCCCAGAATGGTCGAAAGAAAGAAGTACGGTCAGCGCGGTGCGAGAAGACGCTTCCAGTTCTCAAAACGTTAACCGTTTTCAGAAGCCGGACAAGGAGCCCACAGCTTTGTGGGTTCTTTTTTTTCACCCTCTCTGCTATCATGATTTCATGACCGCATATGATAAAGCTCTTTCCCTTCTGGCAGTGAGGGAACATAACAGGAAGGAACTTTCCGATAAGCTCATTTCAAAAGGTTTTGATCCATCTGAAATCTCATCCGCGCTTGCCCGGCTTGAAAGGGAAGGATATCTCTCCGACAGACGTTTCTGTCAGAGTTACATAAGATCACGGCTCAGGAAGAACCCTGAAGGCAAACAGCTTCTGATCATGCGCCTCATACAGAAAGGAGTGGACCGTACGACTGCCAGGGAGGAGACTGAGCTTTATTTCAGGGAAAACAGTGAGGCTATAGATGAAATCTACTCTTCTTATGCCGAAAAACTCACAAAGCAGAAAGGAGAGGAAAAAGCCAGACAGACCCTGATCAGGAAAAATATAAAAACAGTCGATATTGAATAGATTTTTCTGTACAAAATGTTTTTCATCGTTCAATATTGTGATATTCGCAACAGTAATGGAGTTTTACAATGAAAAAAACACTGCTCACACTTCTTCTCATCATATGCTCGGTCAGCCTCTTCGCAGCATTTGACATCAATGCAAATGACATGAGGGCCAGAAACGTCAGAAGCCCTTACACGTTTCCTGAGTCCGGGGTCATTATCAATGCGACGGTGGCAAAGGCCGTGACCGTGGAAGCAACTCCTGAAGCCAAGAGTGCGGACGGTGAAACCTATACGATGTGGATAAAGCTCAACGGTACAGGAAGCAAGGCTTACAGATCCGTATGCTTTGAAGCAGTTAAGGATGAAGTGATAACCGTAACGGCATCATCATCCGCCGCCGCATCTGACAGGGTTCTCAATGTTGTTGCAGAGGATGGCACTGTGGTCGGAACCATTGCTTCCCTGAAGGGGGACATGGATGCCACTGCGGGCTCAGTCACCATCCCCGAGGACGGTACTTACTACCTCATCAGCAAATCAGGCGGAATCAACATATACAGAATGACACTTAAATGAAATGAAAGCCGGGCGGAAAACCCGGCTTTGATATCTTACTCCGCTTCAAGCGGAATGTGTCTGAATGCAGTGACATCAAAGAGTCCCGTATCGGTGAGCTTCAGCTCCGGGATAACGGGTAGCGCCATGAAGCAGAGTGTCATGAAGGGATCGATGTCAGGTGACACCTTAAGTTCCCTTTCCGCGATCTCATGCATTTCATCCAGAGATCTTACAACCTCTTCCTCGCTCTCATCCGTCATGAGACCCGCTATTTCAAGGCGGTGGCTCATCAGTACCTTACCGTCCTTAACCATCGTGATTCCGCCGCCGAGTCTTACAAGTTCCTCAACTGCGGCTGCCATGTCATCATCATCCGATCCGATCACGATGATGTTGTGTGAGTCATGGGCAATTGAGGTCGCAACTGCCCCGTCAGTCATTCCGTAACCTGAGATAAGGGCTAGTCCCACATTCCCGGTTCCGTGATGACGCTCGATTACGGCAAGCTTGAGAATGTCAACTCCGGGATCATGCACGAAGAATCCATCCTCATCACGCCTCACCATGCGAACCGACCTTCCCGTGACGACACCGCCCGGTATGATGTCAATGCAGTTAACCCTGTCGCTCTCAAGCTTCAGTTTCAGGCTTTCTGATGAGAAACCTCTGACGTTCATCATTCCCGAGACCTTTTCAGGAACAGTATGCGGTGCCTTTGAAAGAATGACGCCGTCCTTTGCAACCATTTCGCCAAGAATGAATACTTCCTGAGGTTTAAGGCAATCAAGTTTTTCAGTCAGGAAGAAGTCTGCCCTGAGTCCCGGTGCGATCGCACCCCTGTCGGCAAGACCGTAACAGGTGGCTGCATTCAGCGTTGCCATGGATATCGCAGTGATGGGATCAAGTCCTTCACCGATCGCAAGGTTCACTCCGTAGTTGATGTGGCCCTCACGTTCGATGGACTGTGGCTGTCTGTCATCGGTACAGAAAAGAACTCTTGATGAATTACGCTCATCAACACCTTTCACAAGGGTCGTGACGTTCTTGCATGCAGTACCCTGGCGGAGCATCACGTACATGCCACGCCTTACGCGCTGTCTGAGCTCTTCAGGAGCTGCACACTCATGGTCAGTGGTTATGCGGCATGCCGAGTATGCATCAAGTACATTGCCTTCGATGGCCGGAGAGTGGCCGTCGATGTTCTTTTTACGGCTGTATGCCGTTTCCAGTTTATCAAATACCTGATCATCCCCGTAAACGACACCGGGGTAATTCATCATTTCTCCAAGTCCCAGGATCCTGGGATTGTCTATCATCTTCTCTATGTCCTCAGCCAGAAGGACCGCTCCCGCATTCTCAAACGGAGTTGCCGGAACACAGGATGGGAACATATAGAAAACGGAAAGCGGGATGTTCTCACTTGCCTTCAGCATGTAGCGCATTGCATCAAGTCCCGCCACATTGCATATCTCATGGGGGTCAGCTATGACAGTGGTTGTTCCGTAAGGCACCACCGCATCTGAAAAGGCGGAAGGGGAGAGGTGTGATGATTCGATATGACAGTGGGCGTCGATGAGACCCGGAACAAGGTAGCGTCCCCCGGCATCGATGGTTTTACCGGCCTTAAGCTCACCCTTGAAAGCGGCTATGTAACCGTCTATTATGTAAACATCGGTGAGAAACGTCGTCCTGCTGTATACATCTACAACAGCTGCATTCTTAATGCACAGGTCGGCTTCCAGCCTGCCCATGCCCGCTTCAACCAGCTTTCTGGCAAGATCCTTTGTCATGGCTGTTACTCCTTTTTAACCTTATTATATTGCGATATTTCAGTTTTGTGCAGAAAAATATTACAAATTCATTTTTTCGTATTGATATTTTTACATATCCGAAAATTTTTGTTGCACAATCAAAAAAACCGGGGTTAAGATATCCTTGTAACGAAACTATATTAAAAAAGGAGTAAATATGGAAAAGTTATTCAAACTTAAAGAGAGAAGGACCGATGTCAAAACTGAGATCATGGCCGGTGTCACGACCTTCCTCGCGATGGCTTACATCCTTGCAGTCAACCCCGGTATCCTTTCCGTGGCAGGAATGGATTTCGGTGCCGTATTCACGGCTACGGCTCTTTCTTCAGCCATAGCGACTCTGGTAATGGCATTTGTTGCCAACCTACCGTTCGCTCTCGCTCCTGGTATGGGCCTCAATGCATTCCTGGCATACACTGTAGTGCTCGGAATGGGGTATTCCTGGCAGTTCGCACTCACTGCGGTATTCTTCGAAGGCCTCATCTTCATCGTACTGACGATCTTCAACATCCGTGAAGCCATCGTCAACAGCATCCCTGACAGCCTCAAGAAAGCAATCAGCGTCGGTATCGGCTTCTTCATTGCCTTCATCGGCATGCAGAATGCGGGAATCATCGTTGACGGTGCAACACTCGTTGACCTCGGTGCAATCACCACACCCGGACCCGCTATGGTTGCGATCATCGGACTCATCATCACGATCATCCTCCAGTGCATGCAGGTTAAGGGTGCGCTCCTCATCGGCATCATTGCCACAACCATAGTGGGAATCCCGTTCGGTGTCACGACATATGCAGGCGGTTCATACCTTCCTCCTTCCATTGCTCCCACATTCTTCAAGTTTGAGTTTGCAAACATCTTCACGGTTGACTTCCTCATCGTATTGTTCACGTTCCTCTTCGTTGACATGTTCGATACAGTAGGAACGCTCATCGGATGCGCAACCAAGGCAGACATGGTAAGAAAGGACGGCACGATCCCCAACTGTAAGGAAGCACTCTTTGCAGACGCTATCGGAACAACAGTAGGTGCATGTCTCGGAACATCAACCGTCACGACATTCGTCGAAAGCTCAGCAGGCGTCGTTGAAGGCGGACGCACGGGTCTCACCGCACTCACCGTTGCAGTACTCTTCCTGCTTTCACTTTTCCTCGCACCTCTCTTCGGATCAATTCCTTCCGCAGCAACCGCTCCGGCTCTCATCATGGTCGGTTTCTTCATGATGTCTCCTGCATCCAAGATCAACTGGGAGGATCCTGTCGACGGTATCTCCGCATTCCTGACGATCGCATTCATGACACTTTCCTACTCAATCAGCAACGGTATCATGTTCGGTATCCTCGCATGGGTCATCGGAAAGCTCGTCACGAAGAAGGCAAAGGACATCACGGTGCCGACAATCGTCATCGCGATCATCTTCCTCATTTACCTTATTCTTAAATAGGAAACACATTAAATTGACACGGGAAGGCACCTTCGGGTGCCTTTCATCGTATTGACTTATGAATGGAAATATCAGATATTATTTTATAGATTTCCAAATAAGGAGAAATACGAAAATGAGCATTATTGAACAGATTGTAGCAAGAGAGATTCTTGACTCACGCGGCAACCCCACAGTAGAGGTTGACGTTATCCTTGAAGACGGTTCCTTCGGCCGCGCTGCAGTACCTTCCGGTGCTTCCACAGGCGTACACGAAGCTGTCGAACTCAGAGACGGTGACAAGAGCCGCTTCCTCGGTAAGGGCGTTCTCAAGGCTGTTGACAATGTTAACGATATCATCGCTCCTGCAATTGAAGGCATGGATGCACTTGATCAGGTTGCAATCGACCGCGCCATGATCGAACTCGACGGCACACCCAACAAGGGCAAGCTCGGCGCCAACGCAATCCTCGCTGTTTCAATGGCTGTCGCACACGCTGCCGCTGACTTCCTCGGCCTGCCTCTCTACAAGTACCTCGGTGCTTACAAGGCATGCACACTCCCCGTTCCGATGGCTAACATCCTCAACGGCGGTGCACACTCCGACAACAAGGTTGACTTCCAGGAATTCATGGTCATGCCTATCGGCGCTCCCTCAATGAAGGAAGCTGTCAGAATGGTTGCTGAAGTATTCCACAACCTCAAGAGCGTTCTCAAGGGCAGAGGCTATAACACAGGTGTTGGCGATGAGGGTGGTTTCGCTCCCGACCTCCAGTCCAACGAAGAGGCTCTCGAAGTCATCATGGAAGCTATCAAGAAGGCTGGTTACACAGCAGGCCGCGACGGCGACTTCATGATTGC
>JBJEWN010000448.1:0-1729 GCA_051885075.1 Bullifex sp. | reverse complement strand
CATCACTCCATGATACTTACGGATACGCATTTTCACCTGCACGCAATGGTCCGTGCAGGTGCCGACATAAGCAGACTTAACATAACATCAGGGATGGACATCGGTACCGATCCCCATGACATCACAGAGAGACTTCCGCTGATCAGGCGCTTTGAAGGCATAAAATATTCCATCGGGGCAGGTCCCTGGTGCGTCAGCAACGGTGAGGACGCGGAAGCTGCCGACATGGCAGTCAGGGAAGATCTTGAAAAATACTCTCCTTCATTCCTCGGGGAAATCGGACTTGACTGGTACAGGGACACGGAACACCGCAGTGAACAGATAAGGCTTTTTGACCTCCAGCTTGAAACGGCGGAGGAATACGGGCTTCCGGTCGTAATCCACAACAGGGATGCGGATGACGATGTGATCAGGATGCTGGAAGAGAAAAAGATTTCAAAAGGCGGGATAATACACTGCTTCTCGGCAGATGAGTCATTTATGAAAAGAGCCCTGGACCTTGGCTTCATGATCTCGTTTTCAGGCACGCTCACCTATAAAAGAAACAGTGTCCTCAGGGATATATGCCGGAAAGTCCCTGCTGACTCCATCCTCCTTGAAACGGACTCCCCCTACCTCACCCCGGAGCCCCTCAGGGGAACGCAGAATGATCCGGAGAAGATAATACACACATACAGCCTCGCAGCCGCAGTCAGAAGCACATCAGTTGAAGATCTTGCCGAGCTTGTCGGAAACAACTTCAAAGCCCTTCTTGCAAGGTGAAAGAACATAAGGCGTCTCCTTTTCTCCCTTCTCCCCGCTGATAAGGGCCCTTATCATGGAATCAAAATCCTCAGTAACTGCAAATGCGGGGGAGGATGTCTCGATCGCATCCCTGTAATACGTGGACACGACAAGCGAAAGATCACCCGTGACTTCAAGAAGGCTTACGGCGGATGATGGATCGGGAATTATGATCGTTCCCACTTTCTTCTCATCAAGTGTTTTTCTCATCTCACCTGCGCTGACGAAGGAAACAAAACCATCATACGGGATCAGCACCACGGAAGGGGGCATCAGTTCGGCCGCAGCCCTCTCAGCAGAGTTCTCAGTGTTGTACACAAAAGCAATATTAAGCTTTCTGTCCGCATCCACGGCGGCAAGCCATCTGCCCGATCTGTCGGGGACGAAGGAAAGCTCAAACTCAGCACTGTGTGCAATGCCCCAGCATGCAGAACCTTCAGCGACGCTTTCAGCCTCCTCTGCCTGAAGTGCGGCAAGAGGAGAGTACAGATGTCTTACCCCTTCCTTCACTTCGGGATAAACGCTTATGGTTATCCTGTATGGTGAGAGGACCGGAGTTCTAAGCGAACCGGACAGGAAATCCTTCTCCTCCATGCTTACTACGGCATTCACTTCCGTACGCATGAAGAAGAGCCCGGTCAGCATGGCAGCCGTCACGATAAGTATCAGAATACAAAACAGAAGTGCCTTTGCAGTTTTCCGCACAAAAAACCTCGTATATCCATTGAATTCAAAATGCAGTTAATTGACCTTACAGTGCCTTAACGATAATATTATATCGAATAAAACGTAGGAGGACTATATTAATGGTCAGTTACAAGGAATTGGGCCTCGTAAACACAAGAGATATGTTTGCAAAGGCAGTAAAAGGCGGCTATGCCATTCCTGCATACAACTTCAACAACATGGAGCAGATGCAGGCTATCATCAAGGCGGCTGTAGAAAC